>JAFAZI010000170.1 GCA_019239875.1 Frankiaceae bacterium | reverse complement strand
TCGAGTTGGCCTGCGCGATGACGTGCTTGTCCTCCTCGTCGGCGGTGAGGTAGTCGACCGTGTCGGTCACCTTGCCGCCCACGACCTTGCGGTACGGCGTCTCGACGAAGCCGAACGGGTTGACGCGGGCGTAGGTAGACAGCGAGCCGATCAGGCCGATGTTCGGGCCTTCGGGCGTCTCGATCGGGCACATCCGGCCGTAGTGGCTGGGGTGCACGTCGCGGACCTCGAAGCCGGCCCGCTCCCGCGACAGACCACCCGGGCCGAGGGCCGAGAGACGGCGCTTGTGGGTCAGACCGGCCAGTGGGTTGGTCTGGTCCATGAACTGCGAGAGCTGGGAGGTGCCGAAGAACTCCTTGATCGACGCCACGACCGGGCGGATGTTGATCAGGGTCTGCGGGGTGATCGCCTCGACGTCCTGGGTGGTCATCCGCTCGCGGACGACGCGCTCCATCCGGGACAGGCCGATGCGGACCTGGTTCTGGATCAGCTCGCCGACCGTGCGAAGCCGCCGGTTGCCGAAGTGATCGATGTCGTCGGTCTCGTAGCCCTCGTCGCCGTGGTGCAGGCGGACGACGTACTCGATCGCGGCGACGATGTCGGCCTCGGTCAGGACGCCCGTGCCCTGCGGCACGTCGAGCTGGAGCTTCTTGTTGACCTTGTAGCGACCGACTTTGGCCAGGTCGTAACGCTTCTCGTTGAAGTAGAGGTTGTTGAGCAGCGTCTCCGCGGCGTCACGCGTCGGGGGCTCGCCCGGACGCAGCTTGCGGTAGATGTCGATCAGCGCCTCGTCGGGCGTAGTCGTGTGGTCCTTCTCGAGCGTGAGGCGCATCGAGTCGAAGTCGCCGAAGCGCTCGAGGATCTTCTCGTTGTCCCAGCCGAGCGCGCGCAACAGCACGGTGACGGGCTGGCGACGCTTGCGGTCGATCCGAACGCCGACCTGGTCGCGCTTGTCGACCTCGAACTCCAGCCATGCGCCGCGGCCCGGGATGACCTTGGCGGCGTAGACCTCTCGGTCACTCGCCTTGTCCAGGGTCCGGTCGAAGTAGACGCCGGGGGAACGCACCAGCTGCGAGACGACGACGCGCTCGGTGCCGTTGATGATGAACGTGCCCTGGGTGGTCATGAGCGGGAAGTCACCCATGAAGACGGTCTGGCTCTTGATCTCGCCGGTCTCGTTGTTGGTGAACTCGGCGATGACGAACAGCGGAGCGCTGTAGGTCATGTCCTTGTCCTTGCACTCCTCGATGGAGTGCGGCGGATCCATCAGCTTCGGCTCACGGAACTCCAGCGACATGGTGTCGGAGAAGTCACGGATGGGGCTGATCTCGCTGAGGATCTCCTCGAGCCCGGACGGGGTGCCGGCGGCGACGGACTCACGCCATTCCGGCGATCCGATCAGCCATTTGAACGACGAGGTCTGCAGTGCCAGCAGATCCGGCACTTCGAGCGGTTCGTTGATCCGCGCGAAGGAGATGCGGCGAGGTGCGAGGGTGGATGGTGCAGGAGCGGTGGAGCGCGAGGCGGCCAAGTGGGGTCCTTCTCTAGTGCCCGCTAGTCAGTGAGTGCGCACGCCAAGCGACCCGCTAGCCGTGGTCGAACGGCGTCGCGTGGAAGACCGGGAGAGAGCGCAACAAGGCAGCATAGGGCGAATTTGGCCTGCTGTCCAGTTCGCGGGCTCGCCGAAGCAGCCCCGCGATATTTGGTGCTGCGCAGCAGGATGCCTGCGGGTCGGCGCGACGTCAAGTCAAGAGACGGGCGCGCCGGGGAAAAGTTGCCCGGAATCGAGGCATCCGAACCTGAATCCGGTGGATTTGCCGTCGGAGCCCCAGCTGGCGCGGGTCCGCCAGCTGCCGACCGACGGTCTGATCAGAGCGGCTTGAGCTGGCTGATCAGCCAGTGACCGTCGACCAGCACCAGGTGCGCCTCGATCCGCGTCCGGTCCAGCCGGCTGTTGGTGGCGAGCTGGTTGTTCTGGACGACCTGGTCGGCGAAGACCAGCACCGTCGCCGCCGTCGGTGACACCTCTTTGATGCCGACGGCGGGGATCGATGCTGATGAGCTCGTCTTGGTCCGGGTCGCGAGCGGGATGACCTGGCGCTGCATCGTCTGGTCGTAGGTCGTCCGGAAGGCCGGCGTCATCGTCTTCTCCGCGGCGGCGATGTCAGCCTGCAGCGTCTTGTAGCTGTACGTGAGGGTGGCCGCGACCTCGGTCTTGGCAGCTGCCATGGCGGCGCGTGCGCTCGCGCCGGTCAGCGATCGAGCCGCGGCATCCGCGTTCGCCCGGTCGATGCTGCGGGTCTGCGACCCGACGCGCTGCGTGACGACGCCGAGGAGGGTCACGGCGATCACGGCGAGGCCGACGGCAACCATCGCGGCGTAGGTCCACCGGCTGGTCGTCGGTGTCGCGGTCGGCTCGGTCATACCGGATCCATCCCCGAGGCGAGCCATGCGCCGTCGGCCTGCCGCTCGAGCGGGATCTGGAACCGGTAGTAGCTCAGCGCACCGGACGGCGATTTCACGTTCTTGGTGGTGATGGTGACAGCCACGATCACGCTCGCGGTGCCGTCGACGGTGTTCAACGACTGCAGGGCGGAGGAGTCAGCTCGAGCGACCGCCACCGCCTTGGCCTTGCGGACCAGCGGGGCACTCGCCGCGCTCTGCTTGGTGTAGATCTTCGCGAACGCCGGCGTGAAGTCCTTCGCCGTACTCGCGCGGTCCTGGCTCAGAGTCAGGTAGTCGAAGGAGGTGAAGTCCACGGCGTACTGGCCGGCGTCCGCCAGGACCGTCTTCGCCTGCGCGGCCATCGCCGACGCACTCGGTCCGGTTGATCGGTTCGCGACGTCGGCATCGTGGTTCCGCTTGTGCAGTCCGATCCCTGTCAGGGCACCGGCCACGATTGCGATCACGAGCGCCGCCACCGTCACGGCACGCGCCGATTCGTTCGATGACCCCGGCGTGGGGCTGGTCATGAAACTGGTTCCTCCGCTGGCTTCGTCAGCGCATGGTAGGTGCGATGAGCAACCAGGTATATGAAGACGAGCCGAAGGCCGGGGCGACCGGTCCGTTCAGACCGAGCTGGTAGAGCCGCCCGTTCAGGCCTTCGATGACACCCGTCGTCGGGTCGTACGGCGCGGGGATCACCGTCTGCTTCGCGTGGTGGTAGACGTTGTTGCTGTCCGGCTGCCGCCGCTGCTGGCTGCGCTGGATCTTCGCGCGGGTGGGGCACTTCGGCGTACCGCACGGACCGACCTTGCCGGAGCCCGGGAACGAGGCCGGGTAACGCGGACCCTGGTACGGGTCGGAGTTGCTGACGTTGGCGTGGTCGCCCTTGGGTCGCGGCACGTTGCGGGCGCCACGGATGTCGACATCCGCGGCGTCGAGCGCCGCCTGGTTGCCGTGGCAGTAGGCGTCGAGGTTCGCCGAGCCGCCCCAGTCCTTCTTGAGGTTGGTGCGTTGCTTGGTCGAGTTGTGCCCCGGCTCGCAGAAAGAGCTGTTGTCGGTGACCAACCCGAAGCGGGCGGTCGATATGCCATTCGGGCCGGGCTTGGGCAACGCGTAGAACGCGTCACCGACGATCGCGGGGAACAACTCGAGTACCGCGCGGGTCTGTGGCAGGCGGACTGCCTGGATGCCCGTGAAGGTGTTCAGGTTGTTGAGCAGGGTCGGCACGACCGGGGCGTTGTCGGAGAGCAGCTTCTGCAGCTCCTTGGAGGCCTGTACGCCGTTGTCGAACACCCCGCGCAACGCCGGGTCACGGTTCGCGACCTCCTGGCTCAGGGAGTTGAAGCTCGCGGCAAAGGCCTTCAGCTCGGCGGCAACGTCGTTCTGCGTGTCCAGCACGGTGCGGCCGTCGTCGATGAGCTTGAGCGTCTCCGGCAGCGCCTGGACCGCGGCTTGGGTCAGCGAGTCCCCGTTGTCGATCAATCGCTGCAACGAGGGCCCGAGGTTGGCGAAGCCCTTGCCCAGCTCGGTGATGACGGTTCGCAGCTGCTTGACCGGCACGCTGTCGAGGAGCTGCTTGAGATGCAGCAGGATCTTCGCGTCATCCGGCGGCGTGAGACCCAGGTACTGCGCGCCACCGACGTAGTCGCCGGACTTCATGAACGGGCCGGTGGACAAAGTCGCGCCCTGCGCGCAGCTGTGCGGGGCGCCGCAGGGCTCGAGCTCGACGTACTGCTCCCCCACCGCCGACAGGTTCGTGACGGTAGCGGTCAGGCCGGTGCTCGGGATGTTGACGCCATGGTTGATCTTCAGTGCAACTGTCACGCCGGTGTGGTCAGGCTTGATGTTCACTGCACCGACGCGCCCGACGACCACGCCGCGCTCAGCGACGTCGGCGTTGGTGAAGATCCCACCGGTAGCCGGCAGGTTGAGGTAGATCGTGTAGCCCTTGTGCAGCGGGTTGACACCGACGTAGCTGGCGCCGACGTAGGTGATGCCGACGACCGTCAGCAACGCGAAGACCACGAGCTGGACCTTGGTGGCGAGGCGGATCACTTGCTACCACCTCCTAGCAGACCGGTCAGCAGCTGGAGCAGCGCGTCGTCGCTTGGCTTGGCAGGGGTGGCGCCGCCGCGTGTCTGGCTCGGCCGAGCTGAGTTCGGCTGCCCACTGGAGGAGGGCGGGGTCCCCGCCTTCGCCAGCTTCTCCGCATTGTTGAGGTTCTGCGTTGCCCCTGGCTTCGGGCACTTCTGCGCGCCGAGGAGCTGGTCGATCGTCGCCGCGGCGCCAGGGTTGCTCACCAGGAGGTTGTAGAGATCGGTCAGGCTGAGGTTGGCGAACGCTGCGCAGAGGAGCGGGGCGAGATTGAGCCGGGCCTGGAAGTTCGTGTAGTCGCCGGGCGAGGCCTGCGAGCTGTCGCGGGGGAACGGGAAGGTGATGAGGATCTCCAGCGACCGCGGCAGATCCTTACCGGCCGCCGCCAGGTGATGCAGGATCGGCTGCAGGTCACGGAGACCCTGAATCGTCTGTGTCTTCGACGCGCGGATGATGTGGGTCGCGACGTGCCCGAACCGCGACAGGTCCTGCAGCAGCGCGGTGAACTGCGCCCGCTCGTCGGCGAGCACGCGCAGACCGGGGCCAAGGTCGGTCAACGCTGTCGCGATGGTGTCGTTCTGCTGGGCCAACGCGCCGCTGAACCGGTTCAGCTCGTCGAGGGCGCGCACGATCTGCTGCTTCTGGTCGTTGAGGCCGCCGACAAATGTGTTCAGCTGCGTCAGTGCGCCCCGCACCGCCTGCTCGCGGCCCGCGAGCGCCTTGCCGACCTCGACGTTGATGGTCTGCAGATCGGCCAGGTCACTACCGTTGAGGACCTGCGAGAGCAGTCCGAAGACTTCCTCGACGTTGGGTAGCTGGGACGTCGAGCCCTTCTCGTAGGAGATCTCGGCATTGTCGGCGAGGGTGCCCGTCGGCGCCGCGGCCGTCGGTGGCGAGAGGGCGACGAATTTCTCGCCAAGCAGCGTCGTCTGCTCGAGCGTCGCGACCGAGTTCGCGGGCAGGTGGACGGACTGGTTGATGCTCATGCCGACGGCGGCCCGCAGGTAGTTCGGGCTGCTCGAGTCGGTGTCGATCTTGATGCTGGTGACGTCACCGACCGCGACGTCGTTGACGCGGACTGCGGCTTGGACCGTCAGGTCCTGGACGTCGGAGAAGTACGCCGTGACGTGGTAGGTCTTCCCGTGAGCGGCACCGCCGGGCAACGGCAGGGAGTACGCCCCCTTGAACCCGCAGCCGGTCAGCGCGACGAGCGCGGCAACGGCGGCTGCGACCAGACGGGTTGGCGACCTCACTTGGTCACCCCAAGCAGATCACCGAGCGACGTCGGGTGCTTCGAGGCGGGGTTGCCGCCGGCTGGCGGCGCGCTCGGTGGAACGGTCGGCGTGACGGAGGTGGTCCCGCCCGTCGTACCCGTCGTTGTCGCGGCCTTCTTGGCCTGGCAACCAGCCACGAACGGCAGGAGGGGGTCGAGTTGGAGCGTGTGGAACAGCTGGCAGATCGCACCCGACGGTCCACCCTTGGTGAACGGCACCGCGGTGTCCGACTTGGTGTCCAGCGTCATCGCTTGGGGGTCATAGGTGAGACCGAGGTCCGAGAGCGCGAGCGGTGCCAGATCGGTGAACTGGGTGATCGCCTCCTTCTCCTTCACCAGGACCTTCGTGACCTTGGCCAGCCCGTGGATGTCGCCGGTGAGCTCCTGCCGGTTGGTCGAGACGAACTGGTTGACCGCTGACAGGGCGGTCGCGAGGTTCGCGAGTGCCGCGCCGAGATCCTTGCGCTCACCCGCCAGCTGGCCGCCGACCTTCGCCAGGTTCGCGTTCAGGGTGCGGATGCCGCCGTCGTTCTGCGCCAGTGTCGTCGTGAAGCTCTGGAGGTGGGAGATCGTCGCGAACAGATCGCCCTTGCTGCCGGACAGGGTCGTGATCGCTTTCGAGAACTCGCGGAACGCGCGGTTGAACCGAGCGCCGTTCCCCTTGAGGTTGGCCGAGCCGGTCCGGATCAGGTTCGACAGGGCGCCGTTCTTGTTGGCGCCCTTGGGGCCGAGCGCCTTGTTCAGGTTGTCGAGGCTCCCGAAAATCTCGTCGAGCTCGAGCGGAACCCGGGTGTCCTGCGCCTGGATGACGTGGTTGTCCGGCATCACGGTGTCGCCCGGATGGAACGCCGGCTGGAGCTGGACGTAGCGGTCGCTGACGATCGACGGCGCGATGATGACCGCCTTGGCGGTCTCGGGCACCTGGTCGTCGCCGTTGTAGGACATCACGACCTTCACCAGCGAGCCCTGCGGCGTGATGCTGTCCACCCGGCCGACCTTCACACCGAGGACCCGCACGTCGTTACCGGTGTACAGGCCGACGGTCTTCGGGAAGAACGCGGTCACGTGCTTGGTCTTGCTGCCACCGCCCGTCGCGACGACGATGCCGACGACGATCAGCGCCACGACGACGACGAGCGCGATGGCACCGACGCCGATCCGTCGGAAGAACCCGCCGATGGCGGTTGCGAAGCGACCCATTACCCGATCACCCCGGCCCGACGTCGGCGATGTTGTGGATCACGGTCTCGAACCAGCGGCCGTTGCCGAGAGTGTCGGTGAAGTCCCGGACGAACGGCGAGATGAGGTGGATCGTCTGGTCGAGCTGGCGTTGGTGCGACTTGAGGATCGCGAGGGTTCCGTGCAACTGGTTCAGCGCCGGACCGATGACCGACCGGTTCTCTGCCACCAGGCTGGTCAGCTGCTTGGACAGCGCGCTGGTGTGGATCAGCAGGCTGTGAATCACCTGGCGCTGCTGGTCGACGGTGTGCAGGATGAGGTTCGAGTCGTTGATCAGCTGCGCGATCTGCGCATCGTGCGTCGCCAGCGTGTTCGTCACCACGTTCGACCGGGACAGCAGCGTCTTCAGCTCGGCATCCCGCGAGGCGATCGTGGTGGACAGCCGCTCGAGGCCGTCGAGCGACCCGCGGACCGCCGGGCCGGTGTTCTTGAAGGTGTCGGACAACACGTTGAACGACTGGGCCAGCTGCTGCACGTCGATCTGTTGCGCGCGCTTGCCGAGGCCGTTGAACGCCGTCGTGATCGAGGTTGGCGTCGTGGTGTTCCCGACCTGGATCGTGTTGCCCGGCAGCGGGCGGGTCCCCGTCGGGTTGATCGCCACGAAGACCTGGCCGAGCAGGGTCTCGATCTTGATGTCGGCGGTCGACCCTTCGTTGACATGGGTCGAGCTGTTGACCTTCATGCCGACCTTGACGACGTCGCCGTTGAGGTCGACCGAGGTGACCTTGCCGACCTGCACCCCCGCCACTCGGACGGTGTTGCCCTTCTGGAGGCCGGCCGCGTCATCGAAGTTGGCGTAGACGGTGTGACCAGAGTCGAGGAAGGGCAGCTTGCTCGCGTTGAGGGCAAGCGCCAGCAGCCCGACGATCGCGAGCACACCGATGATCCCGATCGGGACGGGGTTCCGTTCGCGGAATGGCTTCATCAGCTGGCCGCCGGACATGAGGGCGAGCTGGTCGCCTGGTTGATCGGCACGATCTTGAATGGCAGGTTCGCCACGTCGAGCTCGCAGAGCCAGAAGTTGAAGTAGCCGCCGTAGGTCGCGGTGCGGGTGATCCTCGTGAGCTTCGCGGGTTCACGGTCCAGGAACGCCGCAAGCGCGTTGCTGCCGGTGCCGTCGACGTCCTTCGTGGTGTTCAGGTTGTGCGCCAGCTTCTGCAGCGACTTCAGGTCCTTCGGGAGGTAGGGCCGGATGCCCGACACGAAGCCGGTGCTGCTCGTCGCGAGGTTGTCGATGTTGCCGAGCGCGGCCGCAATCGCGTTGCGATCACCGGCCAGGCCGGTCACGAGGCGCTGGAGCTGGGTGATCGTCTGATCAAGGCCGGAGTTGCGCTTCTCCACCGTGTTGAGAACGGTCACGAGGTTGTCGATGACCTGGCCGATCACAGCGTCGCGGTTGGCGACCGTCTTGGTCAGCGATGCGGTCTGCCGGATCAGGCTGTCAACGGTGCCGCCCTCACCCTGGAGCGTCTTCACGATCTCGAGTGAGAACTTGTTGACGTCGCGCGGCGTCAGGGCCTGGAACAGCGGCTTGAAGCCGTTGAAGAGCGCAGTCAGGTCGACGGCCGGTGCGGTTCGGCGTTCCGACGTCGCGTCCCGGATGCAGGTCGGCCCGCCGTTGTCGCCGGGCAGCACCGAGCTACATCCGATCGGGATGGCCGGGTCCTGCTTGCCCTCCGCGGCGCTGCTCGGGCTCTCGATCAGGTCGACGTAGCGCTGTCCGACCAGGTTCAGGTAGTGGACCTCCACCCGGGTCGAGGCGCTCATCGGGACGTGCTCGTCGACGGTGAAGGTGACCTGCGCCTGGTCGACGACCTGGTTGTTGACGCTGACCGGTACGACGTCGATCGACTTGACCGTACCGACCCGGACACCCGCCATGCGCACGTCGTTGCCGCTGATCAGGTCGGTGACGTCGCTGAACACCGCCTTGTACGTGTTCGTCGGGCCGAAGGTCTTGTTGCTGATCACCACACCCAGCAGGGCGGCGGACACCGTGGTGATGACCGCAAAGATGATCAGCTTGACGGCGGCGCCGAGGGTGTTGCCCTTCATCGGGTCCTCACCGCCATTCCGCGCAGCATCGGACCCAGCAGCAGGTCGTTGAGCCCGAGCAGGTTCGATTGCCCACCGGCGATCTGGCCGATGATCGTCGAGATCTGGCTCTGCTCACTGGTCGAACCGGCACCCTCGGTCGATCCCGCCGTGGCCGGCTTGGCGGCTGGGGCGGCGCTACCGGAGAACCCGCCCTTGTCGTAGTTGCCGCCCGGTGCGAACGGGTACTTCGAGTTCTCGGGGTGCAGGCCATGGTTGCCATATGGCAGGCCGTAGCAGTTGGGAGGCAGCACGGCGTTCGTGAACTCCGAAAGCTTCGGCTTCTCGGCCTGGGTGTACACGCCGCGGTCATTGACGGGGATCAGGTCGATGTGGAGCTCGCCGCCCTGGAAGGCGTGCTCGAGTCGTTGCCGGTCAAAGATCGAAAGGCCGCGCGGCAGGCACTCGAGCACGATCGAGTACCGCGCGGCGACGCCGAGCGGTCCAACGCTCTGCTTGGCGAGCTTGATCAGGCCTGGACCGTTGTCGTGGAAGAACTTCGTGGCGGTGGTGGCGAAGCCCGCCGTACCGGCGATGAACTGCGCGTAACTGTCCCGCTTGATCGTGAAGGTCCGTGCCGTGACCGAGAAGTTGCGGAGCAGCCCGAGCAGGTCCGGCGTTGCGTCCGCATAGTTGCTCGCGAGGTCGGCGAGAGCACCGATGTTGTGCTGGATGTTCGGCAGATCCTTGTTGAGCTGCGAGAAGTAGTTGTTGATCAGCTCGAGGTTCTGGCCCAGCTCGTTGCCGCGGCCCCGAAGCGCCTGCGCGGTGTTCGACAGCGCGACCGACAGGTATTGCGGCTTTACCGCGCGCAGCACTGGAACGAGCTTCGAGAAGACATCTTGCAGCTCGACCGCGACATGCGACTGGTCCTGCTGGATCACCTGACCGTTGTCGAGGTGACCGATCGGTGACCCGCCGGGTGGGTTGATGAGGTCGACGAACTTCTCGCCGAACAGCGTCTTTGGCAGGATCCGCGCCACGACGTTGTGCGGGATCTGGTTGATCTTCGACTTCGACAGCTCGAGGTTCAGGGTGGCGTTCTCGCCGTCGCTGTGGACTGAGCTGACCCGACCGACGAGGACGCCCTGGTACTTCACGTCGGCCGGGATGATCAGCTGGTTACCGATCCGGTGGGCCTGCAACGTCACGTGGTCGGAGCTCTGCAGCCCGAACGGCAGCTTCTTGTCGTAGATGACGATCGTGAGCCCGAGCAGCAGTGCGATGACCAGCAGGAACACAAGTCCCTGTAGTCGCCGCACCGTGCGGTGCCTGAGCTCTGATCGCGTGGACACCGCTACCCCGCGATCCTGACTGTGGTGTTGGCCCCCCAGATAGCGAGGCTGAGGAACAGGTCGATCACGTTGATGGCGACGATCGACGTACGAACGGCGCGACCTACCGCGACACCGACGCCCGCCGGGCCGCCACTCGCGTAGTAGCCGTAGTAGCAGTGGATGAGCATGACGACGGTCGCGAAGATAATGATCTTCAAGAACGAGTAGAAGACGTCCGTCGGCACCAAGAACGTATGGAAGTAGTGGTCGTACGTACCTCCCGACTGGTGGAAGTACACCGTCACGATCAGGCGAGTCGAGATGTAGGAAGACACCAGCCCGATGACGTAGAGCGGGATGACCGCGATCAGGCCGGCGATGAGGCGCGTGGTGACGAGATAGGGGATGGACGGGATCCCCATCACCTCGAGCGCGTCGATCTCCTCAGAGATCCGCATCGCACCCAGCTGTGCTGTGAAGCCGGCACCTACGGTTGCGGTGAGCGCGAGTCCGGCGACGATCGGTGAGATCTCGCGAGTGTTGAAGTACGCCGAGACGAAGCCAGCGAAGGCCGAGATGCCGATCTGCTGCAGGCCCTGATACCCCTCGAGGCCCACCTCGGTGCCGGTGAAGAAGGTGAGGAAGGCGACCACGCCGACGCTGCCGCCGATCAGCGCGAGTCCACCGGAGCCGAGGCTGACCTCCGCAATGAGGCGGAAGACCTCTTTCTTGTAGGACAGGAGCGTGCGCCAGACCCAGCCCAAGGACCGCAGGTAGAACGACAGCTGCTCGCCGGCGTCCTCGAGTCCGCCGAGCACCGCATTGGTCGGAACGGTCACGATCTTCGTCGCGCCGCGGATCGGCCGGGGCAGGGTAGTCGCCATCAGATTGCCTTCTGCGGGACGACCGTGAAGTAGATCTCGGTGATGACGAAGTTGATGACGAACAGCAACATGAAGGCGATGATCACCGACTGGTTGACCGCGTCACCGACACCCTTCGGTCCGCCCTTCGGGTTCAGGCCCTTGTACGCCGCGACCAGCGCCGCCATGGCGCCGAACAGTAACGCCTTGAACTCCCCGATGTAGAGGTCGGGTAACTGTGCCAATGCGGTGAAGGACTGGATGTAGGCGCCGGGTGTGCCGTGTTGCAGCATGACGTTGAAGA
>JAFAZI010000042.1 GCA_019239875.1 Frankiaceae bacterium | reverse complement strand
GCCCGACGGACCCGGACGCTCGTCGCACAACTCGAAGCCCTCGGACACACCGTCACCCTCGACGCCGCCTAAACGCGCAGCTGATCGACCCGCACCACGCGGTCAACTCACCCTGCCCAACCTGCGGACATTCTCGAGTCAACCGAGGCCAATCGGCGCTGGGCGAAGCGTTGGCGAGCGTGCGGGACCGCGACGACGCGCCGGTTGTGTTCACAACCGGGGTGCGAGACCAGACAGCAACGCCGCGTCCCGTTGATACCTGGCTAACCTGCGCAGATGCAGCCGACCCGGCCCCTGCTGACCGGCAGCTTCGGGATGGTCGGCAGCACGCACTGGCTCGCCACAGGCGCTGCGATGAGCGTCCTCGAGCGCGGCGGCAACGCCTTCGATGCGGCCGCAGCCGGCGGCTTCGTGCTCCAGGTGGTCGAGCCGCATCTCAACGGCCCCGGTGGCGAAGTCCCGATCATCGTCTGGAGCGAAGCGCAGCAAGCGGTGCAGGTCGTGTGTGGACAGGGCGTGTCGCCTGCGGCAGCCACGATCGATGCGTTCGGAAGTCGCGGTCTCGCCGCGATCCCCGGGACCGGTTTGCTTGCGGCGACCGTGCCGGGTGCATTCGACGGCTGGCTGACGATGCTCGAGCGGTGGGGCACCTGGCGGCTGCGGGACGTCCTGAACTACGCGATCTCCTACGCCCGCAACGGATTCCCCGCGATCGCCGGCATCTGCGCGACGATCCGAGCTGTCGAGCAGATGTTCACCGCCGACTGGCCGACCTCGGCGGCAGCCTGGCTGTCCGACGGAGTCCCCGCTGTCGGCTCGACGCTGCGCAGCCCAGGCCTCGCGGACACCTACGAGCGGATCGTCGGGGCGGCCGAGGCCAGTACGACGGATCGTGACGGTCAGCTCGTCGCGGCGCGCGACGCCTGGTACCGCGGCTGGGTTGCTGACGCATTCGGGTCGTTCTCGGCGACGCATGGCGGCCTGCTGAGCGCCGACGATCTCGCAAGCTGGTGCGCGACCGTGGAGCCGCCGGCGACCTACGACTATCGCGGGTACACCGTCTGCAAGACGCAGGCGTGGGGTCAGGGGCCGGTCTTCCTGCAACAGCTCGCCCTGCTCGACGGCTTCGACCTCGAGGCGATGGGCCATCTGTCGCCTGACTACCTGCACACAGTCGTCGAGTGCTCGAAGCTCGCGTTCGCCGACCGGGAGGCCTGGTACGGCGACTCGACACCTGACGTCGGCGAGCGGCACGTCAGCCTGCTCGCTCCCGAATACTCGGCAAGACGCCGGGACCTGATCGACGCGGCGGCCAGCAAGGAGCTGCGGCCGGGCGCGCCCGCCGGCGCAAGGCCACGACTCCCGTCGTACCCCACCGTTCATGAGATGGCAGGCGCCGCCGGAACCGGTGAACCGACGGTGAGGTCATCGGGTGAGACCCGCGGCGACACCTGCCACATCGATGTGGTCGACAAGGTGGGCAACCTGGTCTCGGCGACGCCGAGCGGCGGCTGGCTGCAGAGCTCGCCGCACATCCCGGAGCTCGGGTTCTGCCTCGGTACCCGCGCACAGATGTTCTGGCTGGAGCCCGGACTGCCGAGCTCCCTGATGCCGGGCGTCCGGCCGCGCACCACGCTCTCCCCGTCCATCGCGCTGCGCGACGGCGCGCCGTGGCTGGCGTTCGGCACGCCGGGTGGCGACCAGCAGGACCAGTGGAGCCTCGCGTTCTTCCTGGCCGTCGTTCACGGTGGGCTTGACCTACAGGCGGCCATCGAGGCGCCGAGCTACCACTCCGAGCACATGCCGAGCTCGTTCGCGCCACGGCCGGCCCAGCCGAACCGGCTGGTCGTGGAGGACCGGTTGGGAGGCGAGGTCATCGACGGACTGCGCCGGCGTGGGCATGGCGTCGCCGCCGTCGGACCGTGGTCGCTCGGCCGGATGAGCGCGGTGGCGCGGGAGGGCGACCGGCGGCTCGGCGCCGCGAACCCGCGCGGCGCGCAGGGGTACGCCGCCGGCCGCTGACCAACTGCCCGCTAGCGTGTCGCGGTGCCCGACAACGGATTCGTGTTGCTACCGGCCGTCGACGTCGCGGACGGCAAGGCGGTCCGGCTGGTCCAGGGCGAGGCTGGTAGCGAGACCGACTACGGAACGCCGATCGATGCCGCACTCGCTTGGCAGGAGGGCGGCGCGGAGTGGGTGCACCTTGTCGATCTCGACGCTGCGTTCGGTCGAGGCTCGAACCGTGAGCTGATCGCCGACGTCGTTGCCCGACTCGACGTCGCGGTCGAGCTCTCCGGTGGGATCCGCGACGACGACTCGCTCGAGGCCGCCCTTGCAACGGGCTGCGCACGGGTCAACATCGGAACCGCGGCGCTCGAGGACCCGCAGTGGGTGCGCAAGGCGATCGCCCGGCACGGGGATCGGATCGCGGTCGGCTTGGACGTGCGGGGCACGACACTGTCCGCTCGTGGTTGGACCAAGGACGGTGGTGAGCTGTACGACGTCCTCGCGCGACTCGACGCCGATGGCTGCGCGCGGTACGTCGTCACCGACGTCCATCGCGACGGCACGCTGACCGGGCCGAACCTCGACCTGCTCCGCGACGTGTGCGCAGCGACTGACCGGCCGGTGATCGCCAGCGGCGGGGTGTCGAGTCTGGACGACCTGCGCGCGCTGGCAACCTTGCACGACGCCGGGGTGGAGGGCGCGATCGTCGGCAAAGCGCTGTACGCCGGAGCGTTCACCCTCCCGGAGGCGCTCGAGTCCGTGAGGTGATCGTCGGGTTGCCGACGAAGTAGCCTCGTCGCTCGTGGCGGTCGCGGTCCGGGTGATTCCCTGCCTCGACGTCGACGCAGGCCGAGTCGTCAAGGGCATCAACTTCACAGCGCTTCGCGATGCCGGCGATCCGGTCGAGCTGGCGAGGACCTACGACGCCGAGGGCGCCGACGAGCTGGTGTTCCTCGACATCACCGCATCGAGCGCCAGCCGCGAGACGACGTACGACGTCGTCCGGCGCACCGCTGAGCAGGTCTTCATCCCGCTGACGGTCGGCGGGGGAGTGCGAAGCGTCGACGACGTCGACCGGCTGCTGCGGGCGGGCGCGGACAAGGTCGGCGTCAACACGGCCGCGATCGCCCGCCCGGAGCTCCTCAGCGAGATCGCCACGCGCTTCGGCAACCAGGTGCTCGTCCTGTCGGTCGACGCCCGACGGGTGACGGACGGAACCACGACTGCCAGCGGCTACGAGGTGACGACGCACGGTGGTCGGCAGGGCACCGGTATCGACGCGGTGGAGTGGGCGGCCCGCGGGCAGGAGCTCGGCATCGGCGAGATCCTCCTCAACTCGATGGACGCCGACGGCACCCAGAACGGTTTCGATCTCGCGATGATCGAGGCAGTACGCGCGGTGGTGTCGGTGCCGGTGATCGCCTCCGGCGGGGCTGGTCAGGTCGAGCACTTCTCGCCGGCCGTGGCGGTCGGCGCCGATGCAGTGCTCGCCGCGAGCGTGTTCCATTTCGGGACCCTGCGCATCGGTGCCGTCAAGGAGTCGCTGCGGGCCAACGGATACGAGGTCCGCTGATCAAATTCGCGTGACGTGGACAGGCACAATGGTCCGATGGACACCGCCGTTCGCCCGACGTCGCTCGATCCCGCAATTGCCGCTCGCCTCAAGCGTGACGACAACGGACTGATCGCGGCCGTCACCCAGCAGTGGGACACCGGCGAGGTCCTGATGGTCGGCTGGATGGACGATGAGGCACTGCACCGCACGCTGACCACCGGACGGTGCACCTACTGGAGCCGGAGCCGGCAGGAGTACTGGGTGAAGGGCGACACGTCCGGTCACCAGCAGTGGATCAAGTCAGTCGCTCTCGACTGTGACGGCGACGCGGTCCTCGTGTCCGTCGACCAGGTCGGCGCCGCCTGCCACACCGGCGACCGCCGCTGCTTCGATGCCGGTGGCGATCTCGGCGCCGTCGTCGGTTCGCCGCCCCAGTGATCGCGCCAGACGGCGTCATCCACCCCGGTCGCGACGAGTTCATCGAGCAGCTCGCCGCGGACCGGGTCGTCCCGGTGGTCCGACGAATCCTGGCTGACGCGGAGACGCCGATCAGCGCCTATCGCAAGCTCGCCGCCGGACGGGCTGGAACCTTTCTCCTCGAGTCCGCTGAGCACGGCGGGGTGTGGTCTCGGTTCTCGTTCATCGGCGTGCGCTCTGCCGCGACGCTGTCCGAGCGCGATGGCCGCGCGGTCTGGACCGGCATCGGTCCCGACGATCACCCGGACGACCCGCTCGAGGCGCTCAAGGACGCCGCCGCAAGGCTGAAGTCGCCGCGGCATCCGGACCTGCCACCACTGACCGGCGGCCTGGTCGGCTACCTCGGGTACGACGCGGCGCGGCGGATGGAGCGGTTGCCGGAGATCGCCGAGGACGACCTCCGGATGCCGGAGCTGCACTTCCTGCTGGCGACCGACGTCGCGGTGCTCGATCATCGCGACGGCTCCCTGCTCCTCATCGCCAACGTGATCCGTGGCCTCACGCCCGACGCGGATGCCGACCCAGGCGCGGCGTACGACGAGGCCGTCGCCCGGATCGAGTCGATGACCGCAGATCTGTCCAAGCCGGCCGAGGCATCGGTCGCGACGCTGGTCCGGTCGGCGGGCGCCGACTACGAGGAGCGCACCACGCGGGCCGACTACATGAACGCCGTCGAGGTCGCGAAAGAGCACATTCGGGCTGGTGACTGCTTTCAGATCGTCGTGTCGCAGCGCTTCGAGATGGCTACCGCCGCGGACCCGCTCGACGTGTATCGCGCGCTGCGCACGTCGAACCCCTCGCCGTACATGTATCTCCTCCGGTTCGAAGACCTCGATGTCGTCGGGTCGTCCCCCGAGGCGCTGATCAAGGTGGAGGGCGGGCGCGCCCTGATGCATCCGATCGCGGGCACTCGCCCGCGTGGTGCGACACCGGAGGAGGACACCGCGCTCGCGACGGAGCTCTTCACCGATCCGAAGGAACGAGCGGAACACGTGATGCTCGTCGATCTCGGGCGCAACGACCTCGGACGGGTCTGCAAGGCGGGCTCTGTCGAGGTGGTCGACCTGATGACGGTCGAGCGGTTCTCGCACGTGATGCACCTGGTGTCCACTGTCGTCGGCGACATGCGCGACGACGTGACATCGCTCGACGTGCTCTGCGCGTCGTTTCCGGCGGGCACGCTGTCCGGCGCCCCGAAGGTGCGGGCGATGGAGATCATCGAGGCACTCGAGCCGACCCGGCGCGGTCTGTACGGCGGGGTGGTCGGCTACGTGGACTTCGCGGGCGACCTCGACACCGCAGTCGCGATCCGGACCGTCGTGATGCGCGACGGCCGGGCCTACGTGCAGGCCGGCGCAGGGATCGTCGCGGACTCCGATCCGCCGTTCGAGGACACCGAGTCGCGCAACAAGGCGGCGGCTGTCCTCAACGCACTGCGGGCCGCCGGTTCGCTCCGTCCGGCTGGCGCATGAAGCTCTTCGCACGCTCGCCGGCCGCCGCCATCGTGGTGTGTCTGGTCGGTGGCCTGCTGGTCTTCCTCACCAGCGGCCGGGTGTGGGCCCGCGCGACCGCGCCGAATGTCACCGGCGGCGACGGCTCCGCGACGCTTTCGGTGACCGGCCACCAGGTCGCAGCATCGATCCCCGCGACCGGTATCGCGCTGATGGCCCTCGCGCTTGCGATCCTGGCCGCGAGCGGGATGATGCGCCGGCTCGTGGGTGGAGTGACGGTGCTGCTGGGCGTTGCGGCGGTCGGGGTGGCGATCGCCGCGCGCGGCAACGTCTCGAAGGCGTTGGAGGATCGTGAGGTCGGTGCGACCGGGCTCGCCGTCCACGCGAGTGCGAACGGCTGGTGGGTCGTCACCCTCGTCGGTGGGCTGCTGGCGTTGGCGGCCGGGCTACTGGCGATTCGGTACGCACCGGCCTGGTCCGGAATGGCGGAGCGGTACGACGCGCCCGGCGCCACACAGCCGAAGCGGGACCCGGCAGCCGTGGCGTGGGACGCTCTCGACCGCGGTGAGGACCCCACCGCCTAGCGTCCTGCGGCGACCCTTAGGCTGGCCGCGTGTCAGTCCTCGATGACATCGTCGCTGGGGTTCGGGAGGACCTGGCGGAGCGCGAGCAGGCGATGCCGCTCGAGGCGGTCAAAGAACTCGCGGCGAGGCAGTCAGCGCCGCGGGATGCGACGGCAGCGTTGTCCGGCGACGCGGTGTCGGTGATCGCAGAAGTCAAGCGATCCAGCCCGAGCGCGGGTGAGCTGGCGTCGATCGGGGACCCCGCGGCACTCGCGCAGGCATACGAGTCCGGCGGTGCAGCGATGATCTCCGTGCTGACCGAGAAGCGCCGGTTCAACGGTTCGCTGGCGGACCTCGAGACAGTCCGTGCGGCGGTGTCGATCCCGGTGCTGCGCAAGGACTTCGTCGTCACGCCGTACCAGGTCTGGGAGGCTCGAGCGCACGGCGCTGACGCCGTACTGCTCATCGTCGCTGCACTCGAGCAGGAGGTTCTGGTGAGCCTGCGCGAGCGGATCGAGAGCCTCGGCATGACGGCACTGGTCGAGGTGCACGACGAGCCGGAGGTCGAGCGGGCGCTGGCCGCTGAGGCGCACGTCATCGGGATCAACAACCGCAACCTCAAAACCCTCGAGGTGGACCGCGAGACGTTCGTGAATCTGGCACCGCTGATCCCGTCGTCGGTCGTGCGGATCGCGGAGAGCGGTATCCGCGGGCCGCATGACCTCCTTGCTGTGGCGGCGAGCGGCGCCGACGCCGTCCTCGTCGGCGAAGGTCTGGTCCGGGCGGACGAGCCAAGGCAGGCGGTTGCGGACCTCGTCGCGGCGGGCGCTCATCCGTCGTGCCGTCACCCGGCATAAATCACTGCCGGCTCGCTCGATTCCCGCACTACCCTCGATGACCTCATGACTCGTTTCGGGCCGTACGGCGGGCGGTATGTGCCGGAGGCACTGATCGCGGCACTCGACCAGCTGACCGAGGTCTACGAGGCGGCGAAGCTGGACGCCGACTTCCAAGGGGAGTTCGCGCGCCTGCTCCGTGACTACGCCGGGCGGCCGTCCTTGCTGTACGACGCGACGCGGTTCTCCGAGGCAATCGGCGCACGGGTGCTGCTCAAGCGGGAGGACCTCAACCACACCGGCGCCCACAAGATCAACAATGTGCTTGGGCAGGCGCTCCTGACCACGCGGATGGGGAAACCGCGGGTCATCGCCGAGACCGGTGCCGGCCAGCACGGCGTCGCGACCGCCACTGCCGCCGCCCTCATGGGCCTCGAGTGCATGGTCTACATGGGCGAGGTCGACACCGAGCGCCAGGCGCTCAACGTCGCGCGGATGCGGCTACTCGGCGCCGAGGTGACGCCGGTGAAGAGCGGCTCGCGGACGCTGAAGGACGCCATGAACGAGGCGTTCCGCGACTGGGTGACCAACGTCGACACGACGCACTACGTGATCGGCTCAGTCGGCGGCCCGGCACCGTTCCCGGCGATGGTGCGGGACTTCGCGTCGGTGATCGGGACCGAGGCCCGTGGTCAGTGCCTCGACCTGCTCGGGACGCTGCCAGACGCAGTCCTCGCATGTGTTGGCGGCGGCTCCAACGCGATGGGGATCTTCACGGCGTTCATCCCCGACGACTCGGTGCAGCTGTTCGGATTCGAGGCGGCCGGCGACGGCGTCGACACGGACCGTCACGCGGCGACGCTGACGAAGGGCTCACCCGGGGTCCTGCATGGCGCGCGGTCCTACGTGCTGCAGGACGAGGACGGCCAGACCCGGGAGTCGCACTCGATCTCCGCGGGCCTCGACTACCCCGGCGTCGGACCGGAGCATGCGTGGCTCAAGGACAGTGGTCGGGCTACCTACCTGCCGGTCAGCGACGCCGAGGCGATGGAAGCGTTCCGGCTCCTGTGCCGGACGGAGGGCATCATCCCGGCCATCGAGAGCGCACACGCACTTGCTGGTGCGCGCGTGGTCGCGGAACGGCTCGGGCCGGACGCGGTGCTGGTCGTGAACCTGTCCGGCCGCGGTGACAAGGACATGGACACGGCAGCCGACTGGTTCGGACTCGTCTGATGCGGTCGGGGGAGGCCTACGCCGCGGCGAAGGCGGCGGGCCGGGCTGCGGTGGTCGGCTACCTGCCGGCGGGTTTTCCGTCGTACGACGGCTGCCTCGAGGCGATGAAGGCGATGGTGGACGGCGGTGTCGACATCGTGGAGGTCGGCCTCCCGTACAGCGATCCCGTCCTCGACGGGCCGGTCATCCAGGCTGCGACGGAGCGCGCGTTGCGCGGCGGCACGCGCATCTTTGATGTGTTGCGAACCGCGGAGGCCGTGGCGGGCATGGGGGTCGCGACAGTCGTCATGACCTACTTCAACCCCGTGCTCGCGTATGGCGTTGAGCGCTTTGCTGCCGACCTCGCCGCAGCCGGCGGATCGGGCTTGATCACGCCGGACCTGATCCCTGACGAGGCCGCCGAGTGGCTCGAGGTCGCGGCAGCTCGTGACCTCGAGCGGATCTTCCTCGTCGCACCGTCATCGAGCGCCTCCCGGATCGCGGCGACGGTCGACGCCTGCGACGGTTGGGTATACGCCGCGTCGACCATGGGCGTCACCGGAGCGCGTGCGGCAACCTCGCAGGTCGCGCCGTCCCTGGTCGGCCGGGTGCGCGAGCACACCGACCTCCCGATCGGCGTCGGCCTGGGCGTCTCGAACGGCGAGCAGGCAGCCGAGGTGGCGTCGTACGCGGACGGGGTCATCGTGGGGTCAGCGCTCGTCCGGTGCCTGCTCGACAGCGAGTCACCCGCTGCGGGGGTGGCGGCGGTCGGGGCGCTGACCGCTGACCTCGCAGCCGGTGTGCGTCGCGCCGCGTGAGGCCGGTCGGCGACGACACGCGGGCCGCATAGCCTCGTGATCGTGGTGCCCGCATACATCCCGAGCCCGTCCCACGGAGTCGTGCACCTCGGCCCGTTGCCGATCCGCTTCTACGCCCTCTGCATCATCCTCGGCGTTGTCGTCGCCGCCATGGTGGCCGATCGGCGGCTGGTCGCGCGTGGCGGCCGCAAGGGTGCGGCGGCAGACGTCGCGACCTGGGCGGTGCCGTTCGGCCTGGTCGGCGCCAGGATTTACCACCTCGTGACGAACCCAGAGCTCTACTGGGGTAAGGACGGGCAGGGCACGGTCGCGGCCCTGAAGATCTGGGACGGCGGGCTCGGGATCTGGGGCGCTGTGATCTTCGGCGCGCTCGGCGCCTACATCGGGTGCCGGCGCTACAACGTCAGTTTCGCGATGTTCGCCGACGCCCTCGCCCCCGGGTTGCCGCTGGCGCAGGCGATCGGGCGATGGGGCAACTGGTTCAACCAGGAGCTGTACGGGAGGGCGACGTCGCTGCCCTGGGGTCTGCAGATCGACCCGGCCCATCGACCGGTGCTTGCCGACGGCACACCGGACCCGCATGCGTACTTCCAACCGACCTTCCTGTACGAGTCGCTGTGGGACGTCGCTGTGGCGCTGGTCGTCATCTGGCTCGACCGGCGTCGTCACTTCACGAGAGGGCGAGCTTTCGCGCTGTACGTGGCGCTCTACACGTTCGGACGCTTCTGGATCGAGTCGCTGCGCATCGACGATGCCCACAAGTTCCTGGGACTGCGCCTCAACGACTGGGTGAGCGTCGTCGTCTTCGCTGGCGCAGTCGGCTACTTCTGGGTGATGGGCCGCCGTCCGGCCACCGAGCCGGTCGAGACGAATACGCTGGCGGTATGACCGACACGGCCGCAACCAAGTCGTCGGCCGAGCCTGAGATCCATCACACGCATCGTGATGTCGTCGGTGGCCGGCTGCGCCCCGCTGTGTTCGGCGCGATGGACGGCGTGATCTCCAACGGCGCGCTGATCGCGGGAGTCGCGGGCGCTCACACGTCCGCCCACGACGTGATCCTGACCGGGCTGGCCGGCCTCCTCGCCGGCGCCTTCTCGATGGCGGTCGGGGAGTGGACCTCGGTCCGCTCGCAGAGCCTGCTGGTCAAGGCGGAGATCGCCAAGGAGCGAGCCGAGATCAAGCGCGCACCCCGCGCCGAGGAGCGGGAGCTCGCAGCGATCTTCCGCCACCGCGGCCTGTCCCGCGAGCTGGCCACCCGCGTCGCGCGGGAGATCTCGGAGGATCCGGACGAGGCATGGCGAACTCATGTGCGCGAGGAGCTCGGCGTCGACCCGGACGAGCAACCATCGCCGTACGTCGCCGCGGGCTCGTCGTTCGTCACGTTCGGAATCGGCGCGCTGGTACCCGTGCTGCCTTACCTGCTCGGCGCCCATCATGTGTGGATCTCGCTCGTGCTGATCGGCATCGCGCTGCTGGCGATCGGCACCGCGGTGGCGAAGTTCACCGACCGCGCAGCGGTCTCGGGCGCACTCCAACACCTGATGCTCGGCGGTGTGACGGTGGCCGTCGTGTACGGCGTCGGGAGCGCGATCGGGACCGGTGTCACCGGGTAGCTCGCCCCTGATCTTTTATCGGTAGATCGCCCCGTAACACTGATGTAACCTTCCGGGTGCAGGGCCGACGTCGTCCCACGCCGCTTTTCCACGCTTGATCGGGAGTTCGACGCATGCCTGCTATCCGTACGCCGCGCCCACCGGGTTTTCCAGGAACCGACGCCCCGCCGCCACAGGGCCTCTACGACGGCCAGCACGAGCACGACGCGTGCGGTGTTGCGTTCGTGGCCGACATGCACGGCCGTCGCACGCACTCGATCGTCGCCGACGCCCTGACCGCGCTGCACAACCTCGACCATCGCGGTGCATCCGGCGCCGAGGCGAACACCGGGGACGGTGCGGGCATCCTCGTGCAGGTCCCTGACGAGTTCCTGCGCGCGGTCGTCGACTTCGACCTCCCGAAGGCTGGCGGCTACGCCGTCGGCATGGCGTTTCTTCCGGCGGACGACGACGAGCGCGCCAAGGCGATCGACGCCATCGAGCGGATCGCCGTCGAGGAGGACCTGCGGGTCATCGGCTGGCGCGATGTCCCCATCGACGCCTCGTCGCTCGGTGCCACCGCGCTGTCGGTGATGCCGAGCTTCCGCCAGATCTTCGTCGCCGCGAGCCACGGCGAGCTGGGGATGGCGCTGGAACGGCGGGCGTTCTGCGCGCGCAAACGGATCGAACGTGAGGTCGGCATCTACCTGCCGTCGTTGTCGTGCCGCACCACCATCTACAAGGGCATGCTGACCACCGACCAGCTGCCGCGATTCTTCCCCGATGTGGTCGACGAGCGATTCCTCTCGGCGATCGCCCTCGTGCACTCCAGGTTCTCCACCAACACCTTCCCGTCGTGGCCGTTGGCGCATCCGTACCGGTACGTGGCGCACAACGGCGAGATCAACACGGTGATGGGCAACCGCAACTGGATGCGAGCGCGCGAGGCCCTGCTGGAAAGCGACGTCATCCCGGGTGATCTGAAGCGGCTGTCCCCGATCTGTACGCCGGGCGCCAGCGACTCGGCGAGCTTCGACGAGGTCCTCGAGCTGCTGCACCTCGGCGGCCGGTCGTTGCCGCACGCAGTGCTGATGATGATCCCCGAGGCGTGGGAGAATAACGACGAGATGGACCCGCTGCGGCGGGCGTTCTACGAGTTCCACTCCTGCGTGATGGAGCCGTGGGACGGCCCGGCGTGTGTGGCGTTCACCGATGGCGCCGTGGTGGGGGCGGTGCTCGACCGCAACGGGCTGCGGCCGTCGCGCTACTGGGTGACCGACGAAGGCCGGGTCGTGCTGGCCTCGGAGGTCGGCGTGCTCGACATCGACCCCGAGCGGGTGATCCGCAAGGGACGGCTCCAGCCGGGCCGGATGTTCCTCGTGGACACCGTCGCGGGCCGGATCGTCGACGACGACGAGCTGAAGGCGGAACTGGCTGAGGAGCTGCCGTACGGCGACTGGCTGCACGCCGGTCTGCTCGACCTGCGGTCGTTGCCCGAACGCGAACACGTCGTCTACTCGCACGAGTCCGTCGTACGACGCCAGCAGGCGTTCGGCTACACGGAGGAGGAGCTTCGGATCCTCGTCGCGCCGATGGCGCGGGCCGGCGCCGAGGCGATCGGGTCGATGGGGACCGACACGCCCGTCGCCATGCTCTCCGAACGACCGCGCATGCTCTTCGACTACTTCACGCAGCTGTTCGCGCAGGTCACGAACCCGCCGCTCGATGCCATCCGCGAAGAGCTCGTGACGTCACTGTCGACGAGCATCGGGCCGGAGCGCAACGTGCTCGACCCGACGCCGGCATCGTGCCGGCAGATCATCATGCCGTTCCCGGTGCTCGACAACGATGACCTGGCGAAGATCATCCATGTCAACGACGACGGGGACCTGCCGGGCTTCGCGGCCCAGGTGGTGAAGGGCCTGTACCCAGTCAGTGGTGGCGGCGATGCACTGCGGGACGCGTTGGAGCGGATCCGCCGCGAGGTCAGTGACGCGATCGCGAACGGCGTACGGCTGATCGTGCTGTCGGACCGGGACAGCGACGCCGAACTGGCGCCGATCCCGTCGCTGCTGCTGACAAGTGCTGTGCATCACCACCTGATCCGCGAGCGAACGCGCACGAAGGTCGGCCTCATCGTAGAGGCCGGTGACGTCCGGGAGGTCCACCACGTCGCGCTGCTCGTCGGATATGGCGCGGCCGCGGTGAACCCGTACCTCGCGATGGAGTCCGTCGAGGACCTGGTGCGGCACGGCCTGGTCGAGGGCGAGCCCTACGACGCGGTGCACCGCTACATCAAGGCGCTCGGCAAGGGCGTGCTCAAGGTGATGAGCAAGATGGGCGTGTCGACGGTCGCGTCGTACACCGGTGCGCAGATCTTCGAGGCGCTCGGGCTGGCTCAGGACGTCGTCGACGATTACTTCACGGGTACGACGTCACGGCTCGGCGGGGTCGGGCTGGACGTGATCGCCGACGAGGTCGCGATCCGGCATCGCCAGGCGTACCCGCGGGTGCCGCACAAGCACCGAACGCTGTGGGTGGGTGGCGAGTACCAGTGGCGCCGCGAGGGCGAGGCTCATCTGTTCAACCCGCAGACCGTGTTCAAGCTGCAGCACGCGACGCGCAGCGGGCAGTACGAGGTCTTCAAGGAGTACACGCGCAGCGTCGACGAGCAGGCCGCCCGCCTGATGACCCTGCGCGGGCTGTTCAGGTTCAAGGACGGTGAGCGTCCGCCGGTGCCGATCGACGAGGTCGAGCCCGTGTCAGAGATCGTGAAGCGCTTCGCGACCGGGGCAATGTCGTATGGCTCCATCTCCGCCGAGGCCCACGAGACCCTCGCGATTGCGATGAACGCGATCGGCGGCAAGTCGAACACCGGTGAGGGTGGCGAGGACACGGAACGGCTGCTCGACCCGAGGCGCCGGAGCTCGATCAAGCAGGTGGCGAGCGGCCGGTTCGGCGTGACCAGCGTCTACCTGACCAACTCCGACGACATCCAGATCAAGATGGCGCAGGGCGCCAAGCCCGGTGAGGGCGGTCAGCTGCCGGGCCACAAGGTGTACCCGTGGATCGCGAAGACCAGGGGGTCAACCCCCGGGGTCGGGCTGATCTCGCCACCACCGCACCACGACATCTACTCCATCGAGGACCTCAAGCAGCTCATCCACGATCTGAAGAACGCCAACCCGTCGGCCCGCATCCACGTGAAGCTGGTCGCCGAGGTCGGAGTCGGAACCGTCGCCGCGGGCGTGTCGAAGGCGCACGCCGACGTCGTGCTGATCTCCGGCCACGACGGCGGAACCGGCGCGGCGCCCATGACGTCGCTGAAGCACGCGGGATCGCCCTGGGAGCTCGGTCTCGCGGAGACCCAGCAGACGTTGTTGCTGAACGGGCTGCGGGACCGGATCGTCGTCCAGGTCGACGGGCAGATGAAGACCGGTCGGGACGTGATCATCGCTGCGCTGCTGGGGGCTGAGGAGTTCGGCTTCGCAACCGCGCCGCTCGTCGTGTCGGGCTGCATCATGATGCGGGTCTGTCACCTGGACACGTGCCCGGTCGGGGTGGCGACCCAGAACCCGGAGCTGCGCAAGCGCTTCACCGGCAAGCCTGAGTTCGTGCAGACCTTCTTCGAGTTCATCGGCGAAGAGGTCCGGGAGCATCTTGCCGCGCTCGGGTTCCGCTCGCTGTCCGAGGCGATCGGTCATGTCGAGCTGCTCGACACGACCGGCGCGGTTGAGCACTGGAAGGCAGCCGGCCTCGACCTCGCGCCGATCTTCCACGTGCCGGACGTCGAGGGCGACCGGTGTTGCACCAAGTCGCAGGACCACGGACTGGACAAGGCGCTCGACAACACGTTGGTCCAGCTCGCGGAGGGCGCGCTGCAGGACGCGCAACCGGTGCGGCTCGAGCTGCCGATCCGCAACGTGAACCGCACCGTTGGCACGATCCTCGGTCACGAGGTGACGAAGCGGTACGGCGAGGACGGCCTGCCGGAGGACACGATCGACGTGACGTTCACCGGCTCTGCGGGGCAGTCCTTCGGTGCGTTCGTTCCCAAGGGCATCACGCTGCGCCTGCTCGGTGACGCCAACGACTACCTCGGCAAGGGCCTCTCGGGTGGTCGGCTCGTGCTGCGCCCGAATGCGGCGGCACCGTTCCGTGCACAGGACAACGTCATCGCGGGCAACGTGATCCTCTACGGAGCGACCGGTGGCGAGACGTTCATTCGCGGCGTCGTGGGTGAGCGGTTCTGCGTCCGCAACTCGGGCGCAACTGCAGTCGTCGAAGGCGTCGGCGACCACGCGTGCGAGTACATGACCGGCGGACGTGTGGTCGTGCTCGGGCCAACCGGACGCAATGTGGCCGCCGGCATGTCCGGGGGAGTGGCGTACTTCCTCGACCTGAACCTGGCGCGGGTCAACAGCGAGATGGTCGACCTCGAGCCGCTCGGCGACGACGACCGGGCGTTCCTGCGCGAGGTCGTCAGCAAGCACGCGTCGGAGACCGGATCGACGGTCGCGGCGAGCCTCCTCTCCGACTGGGAAACGTCGGTCGGGCGCTTCTCGAAGATCATGCCGCGCGACTACAAGCGGGTGCTCGAGGCCGCGAAGGCAGCCGAGGACGCAGGCATCGACGTCGACGAGGCGATCATGGCGGCGGCTCATGGCTGATCCCAAGGGTTTCCTGACGACGCCGCGCGAGACGCCGACGCGGCGTCCGGTCGACATCCGGCTGCAGGACTGGCGTGAGGTCTACGAGGACTTCGAGGCGGGCCGACTCCAGAAGCAGGCCGGCCGATGCATGGACTGCGGCATCCCGTTCTGCCACCAGGGCTGCCCGCTGGGCAATCTGATCCCGGAGTGGAACGACCTGGTCTGGCGCGACGACTGGCGCGAGGCGATCGAGCGGCTGCACGCGACGAACAACTTCCCGGAGTTCACCGGACGGCTGTGTCCGGCGCCCTGTGAGGCCTCGTGTGTGTTGGGGATCAACCAGGACCCGGTCACGATCAAGCAGGTCGAGGTCGAGATCGTCGACCGCGCGTGGGACGAGGGCTGGATCGCGCCACAGATCGCGGAGCGGTTGTCCGGCAAGACAGTCGGCGTCGTCGGCTCCGGTCCGGCGGGACTCGCGGTGGCGCAACAGCTGACACGCGCGGGCCACACCGTCGTGGTCTACGAGCGAGCGGATCGGATCGGCGGGCTGCTTCGCTACGGAATCCCTGAGTTCAAGATGGAGAAGCGACACCTCGAGCTTCGCCTGTTGCAGATGGAGGAGGAGGGCACTCGCTTCCGCGCCGGGGTGAACGTCGGTGTCGACATCACCGCCGAGCAGCTGCGCAAGCGTCACGACGCGATCGTGCTCGCCGGCGGGTCGACGATCCCGCGCGATCTCGACGTACCGGGTCGTGAGCTCACGGGCATCTACCCGGCGATGGACTACCTGCCACTCGCGAACCGGGTGCAGCAGGGCGACCTCGAGGCGCCGCCGATCTCAGCCGAGGGGAAGGACGTCATCATCCTCGGCGGCGGTGACACCGGCGCGGACTGCCTGGGTACGGCGCTGCGTCAGGGAGCGAAGTCGGTCACGCAGCTGGAGATCCTGCAGCGCCCGCCGGAGCAGCGCAACGAGCGGATGCCGTGGCCGACGTACCCGATGATCTATCGGATCTCGTCCGCCCACGAGGAGGGCGGCGAACGCGTTTACGCCGTGTCGACGCAGCGCTTCGACGGCGATGAGTCCGGCAACGTCTCCGCGCTGGTGATCGCCGAGGTCGACGAGAAGTTCAACCCGATCGAGGGCACGGAGCGGGTGCTGCCGGCGCAGCTTGTCCTGCTCGCGATGGGCTTCCTCGGTCCGGAGCAAGGCCCCCTTGTCAAGGACCTCGAGGTCGAGATCGACGGTCGCGGGAACGTCGCACGCAGCGCGGAGTGGATGACCAACCTAGACGGCGTTTTCGTCTGCGGGGACATGGGCCGCGGGCAGTCGCTCATCGTGTGGGCGATCGCCGAAGGTCGGTCATGCGCATCCGCCGTCGACCGCTTCCTCCTGGGTGACTCGCAGCTGCCGGCACCCGTGCAGCCGACCGATCGGCCCATCGCCTGAGTACTACCGATGGGCACGGGTAGGCCTTCGGTATGAGCAATTCCTTGAGTGACAAGAAAATCGCTTTCCTCGTTGCGACCGAAGGCGTCGAGCAGGTCGAGCTGACCGAGCCGTGGAAGGCCGTCGAAGCCGCTGGTGGCACCCCCGAGCTGGTGTCGCTCGAGTCAGGCGAGGTCCAGGCGTTCAACCACCTCGACAAGGCTGACACCTTTCCGGTGGATGCGACGGTCGCGGACGCCGACGCGGCGTCGTACGACGCGCTCGTGCTCCCGGGCGGCGTGGCCAACCCCGACCAGCTCCGCATGAACTCGGAAGCGGTGGCTTTCGCGAAGAGCTTCTTCGACGCCGGCAAGCCGGTCGCGGTGATCTGTCACGGGCCGTGGACGCTCGTCGAGGCAGACGTCGTACGCGACCGGACCTTGACCAGCTGGCCGAGCCTCAAGACCGACATCACCAACGCCGGCGGGACGTGGGTGGATGAAGAGGTCAAGGTGTGTACCGCCGGACCCAACACGATGATCTCGAGCCGCAAGCCGGATGACCTGAAAGCCTTCTGCGAGACGTTCGTCGAAGAGTTCGCGAAGGCGGGTTAGGACTTCGGTCCGACGAACTCGTCGAGCGCCGCGACGGCATCGCGCTTGGCGACGCTGATCGAATTCCAGCGGTTCTGCTTCCAGTCGATGTCGAGCAGGTCTAATGCGTCGGTGAAGATGCCGCGGATGTCGTCCGAC
>JAFAZI010000154.1 GCA_019239875.1 Frankiaceae bacterium | reverse complement strand
GAAGCTTCGCCGCGGCACCCATCACAGCGTCCGCGACCTCAACGCCGATATTCGCAGCTGGATCGAGAACTGGAACGACAACCCCCGGCCCTACGTCTGGTCCAAGACCGCCGACCAAATCCTTGAAAGCATCAGCAGATACTGCTCTCGGATTAACGGTTCAGGACACTAGGGCTCCAACACCACCTTGATGGCGCCGGCGGTGCGGTCGCGGGCGGTGGCGAAGGCCTCGGCGGCGGCATCAAGCGGAAATCGATGGGTGATCAAGGCTTGTGCGATCGCTGGCCGGCTCGCCAGCAACGATGCCGCGACGTCGACATCACGCACCCCTCCCGCTCGGTTGTACTGCGACGCCGGCACGAGGCTGACCTCCTTGCCGCACAGGTCGAAGGCGGGCACCTGCAACCCGCCCCAGTACGTCGCCAGCATCACGACGGTGCCGCCCGGCCTGGTCGCGGTGACCGCCTGCGCGATCGATTCGCTCGTGCCGGCGGCGTCGACGACGACGTCGTACCGGCTGTCGCGCGCTTCATCCATCGCCGACGCGCCGAGCGCCTCCCCCGCCAGACGTTGATGGTCGTGGCGCGCCGCAAGGTCGACCCTCGCACCAACCGCCGCGACCGCAGCGACCGCGCTCAGTCCGATCGATCCGCCGCCGATCACCCCGACGCGGTCGGCCGCCGACACCCCGCCACGTCGGACGCCGTGGACAGCGACCGCCAACGGCTCGACCAGGCAGGCATCGCGCGGCTCCAAACCGGATGGGAGCGGCACGATCGAGGTCTCCGGTACGACGCAGACGTCGGCCATCCCGCCGTCCTTGCCGATCCCGATGATCATCCCGGGCCCGCGCACGCACCGGTGATACTCGCCGTTGACACAGGGCGGACACACCCAGCACGGGTCAAGGGGCTCCACGGCGACCGCAGTCCCGTCGTCGAGGTGACCCGCGAACTCGTGGCCCAACGTCGCCGGCAGGGCGAAGAGCTCGACGAGGTGAAGGTCGGAGCCGCAGATGCCGGAGCTCGCCACCCGAACCCGGACGCCAGGCCCGCTCGGCTCCGGTACCTCCACGATGCTCGCAGTGGACTCGAGACATCGCACCGCACGCATGCAGCCTTTGTAGCCGACGCGGCCTGGAGTTGTCCGCGGGGTATGCGCGACTCGATTGGCTTTGCGGCACCAATCTGAGCATGTCCTCGTGTGGGCGACCGTCTGCTGGGGAGATCTATGACGACCTAATCGCTGCGGATCGGAGCGCCATGTACTTCGCCCTCTGGCTCATCGCCGTCGTCCTCGTGATCGCAGGCATCGTCACCGCGATCCGCGGGCGTGTGCTGTACGGGATCGTGCTGATCATCGTCGGCCTGCTCATCGGTCCTGGCGGCGTGAGCATCTTCCATGTGCACCGGCACCACCACAACAACGGCGCCGCCGTCATCGCGCCTCGATAGCGCCGCCTCAGTCCGACGGCGGCTCCGGCCACTCGGTCCCCGCGTCGATGACAGTCCCTGCCGGCACCACCTCGCTGCCGCGGACGACGGCGATCCGCGGTTCGTCGTCATCCGTCGGTGGCGCACCGACTCGGGCGTCGGCGCCGATCTCGGTCCGCTCGTCGACGATCGCGTGATCGATGACGGCACCGCTGCGGACGACCACTCCGTCATGGAGGACCGCGTGTCGCACGACCGCGCCAGGCTCGACGACGACGGCCGGGCCGAGTACCGAGCGCTCGACGTTTCCCGCCACGCGAGCCCCGGCGCCCAGTAACGCGGAGACGACTGTCCCGGTCTGGGTGAGGACGGCCGGGCCGTGCGGTTCGTCCGCAGACCAGATCGGCCAGTCGCTGTCATCGAGGCGAAACGGCGGATCGTCATTGGTCAGCTCCATGTGAGCGTTCCAGAAGGCATCGATGGTGCCCACGTCCTGCCAGTAGTCGCGATGCCGCAGCTCGCGCGCCGCTCCGTCCGCCACCAGACGCGGCAACAGGTCGTGGCCGAGGTCGCGATCGCCCTTCTTCCACGGGCGGGACTCCGCGACATCGTCCAGCAGTTCCAAGGTGGGCCGTGGCGTGAAGGCGAACACCTCGGTGGTGATGAGGTTCGACTTCGGCTCCTTGGGCTTGTACTCGTAGCCGGCGATGCGATCGCCGTCCACCTCCACCACGCCGTACCGGCTGGGGTCCTCAGTCACCTCCGTGGTGACCATCGTCACCACGGCGTCGCTGGCGAGGTGCGCATGAGCGAGGGCGTCGTAGTCGTAGCGGTACACCGCGTCCGCGCTGAGCACGATCATCACGTCCGGATCGAACTCTCGGATCAGCGATGCTTTCCGCCAGAGCGTGTCGGCGGTGCCCTTCGACCAGCCCTCACGGTCCGAACCGAGGTGGGGCGGCAGCATGAGCAGCCCGCCGTCGTTACGGTCCAGCGACCACGGCCGACCGTTGGCAAGGTGGTCGTTCAGCGATGCCGGGTTGTGTTGCTGCAGCACCCACACGTCCGTGAGCTTTGAGTTCGCGCAGTTGCTGAGCGCGAAGTCGATCATCCGATAGCGACCGCCGAAGCGCACCGAGGGCTTCGCGCGGCTCTCCGTCAACAATCCGAGCCGACCACCGGCGCCGCCGGCGAGAACGATCACCAAGGTTCTGGGCGGTGCCACATCGATCCTTCACTCTGAGCGATCGGACCAGTCAACTGTGCCCGGCGGCGGTCTCAGTGAACCGCAGCCGGCTCGACCGCTGCCGGTTGAGCGAGCAGGCGCTGGCTCAACACGCCGACGTGGCGCTCCATCCCCCAGAACCGCAGCGTCTCCCATGACGTCGGCGCCCGCCGGGGCAACCGTGTGTAGAGCCGGCCGAACGGTTGCCGATGCCAGCTTGCGTCGACCACGTCGAAGCCCGCGGATGCCAGCCATTCACGGTGCGCGAACGCGTTCGGTGTCCACCACTTCGAGTCGCTGCCCATCGCCATCCGTCCCCACGCGGAACGAGGATGCAGCGCGGAGGCGCGGAACAGGATCGGCTCGAAGGACAGCAGCTGCGAGCGTGTCACCTGGCGCAGCCCGCGCAGTGCTCTGACCGGGTCGCGGAGATGCAGCAGGACGCTGCCGATGAACACGAAGTCGTACGACCCGATCGAGCACGGCGTGACGTCGTACACGTTCTGCTCGACGCGCTCCACCGAGGAGCCGAGCGCCTGCTTGGCGACGCGAAACGCCTCGCCTTGCACCTCGGCTGCGTCCGGTGCCTGCCAGGGCAGGCGCCAGTCCTTGTCTGCGTAGGACGCCACGTCGAGCGCGACCACCTCGCTCGCCCCCCGCCGCTCCATCTCGAATGCCCAGAAGCCGCTCGCCGAGCAGGCGTCAAGGCACCGCTGCCCGCTCAGGTCCGCGGGCAGCACCTTAGCGGCGAGGCGGCGCAAGTCGTAGAAGCCCGGTGTGGCGCCGCTCGGCAGGTCGATCGTGTGATACCAGCCGATCGCGGGCTGCGCATCGTCGCGGTCAGGCTTCGTCATGTCGCGGACAGTCAAGCACCCGCCGGTCACTGTGAGGAGCACCACACCGAGAAACGAAACGGAACGGTTGCGTTTCGCTGTTCGGCGGCGTACCGTTTACGAAACGAGCCCGTACCGTTTCGGGTTCGCCAGATCTCGAGGGAGGCCCGCCGTGAACCTTGCCGCGGTCAGATCGGCCGGCCGTCCCCGCGATGAGGCGCGGGACGCCGCCATCCTCGACGCAACCCTCGACGTGCTCGGTGAGGTCGGCTACGACCGGCTCACCATCGATGCTGTTGCGGCCAAGGCCAAGGCGAGCAAGGCGACCGTCTATCGCCGCTGGCCGGGCAAGCCGCAGCTCGTGGTGGACGCCTTCCTCGCGATGAAGGCCCGGTCCCACTCCGACGACGGCTCGGGTACACCGCAGGTGCCATGGCCGGACACCGGCACGCTCCGGGGCGACTTGGTCGCCGGCTGCCGGAACTTCATCGCAAAGCTCGACTCCGACGAGGGCAAGCTGATCCTGGCGGTCATGACCGCGCAGGCCCGCGACCCGGAGCTTGCCGCCGCGATGCGGTCCGCCACCTCGGAGGACAAGCGGAAGTACTGCCGGATGGTGGCGGAGCGAGCCATCGAGCGCGGTGAGCTGTCGTCGGCGGCCGGCGTCGACACCTTCACGGAGGTGCTGCCGGCCATGATGTTCAACCGGTTGCTGCTCAGCGACGAGCCGTTCGACGATGCATTCATCAACCACGTCGTCGACGACATCGCACTTCCGCTGCTGGGTCATCACGCGAAAGCAGGCGCCGGATGAGCCGCCTCCGCCCGCGCCGATGTCGCGCTTGACCGATTGACCGACTGACCACATTTCACTCGCTCTGACTGAGCGCCTTCACCACCCGCATGACCTGCCGTGCCCTCGCACGCGCTGAACCAGGAGATTCACGTGACCATCACAGATTTCAAGGACCGTCTCGAGGCGGCGCAGACCCGCAACAGCGATCGGCGTTGGCTCGCGCTGGGCATCATCGCGATCGCTCAGCTCATGATCGTTCTCGATGCCTCGATCATGAACATCGCACTCCCCCATGCGCAGGCCGCACTTCACATCAGCAACGGGGATCGGCAGTGGGCGCTGACCGCGTACAGCCTTGCTTTCGGCGGCCTGCTGCTGCTCGGCGGCCGCATCTCCGACTACATGGGCCGCAAGCGCACGTTCATCGTCGGTCTGCTCGGCTTCGCGGCGGCCTCGGCGCTTGGCGGTGCGGCGCAGTCCGCCGGTTGGCTGTTCGGCGCTCGCGCGCTCCAGGGTGCGTTCGCCGCGGTTCTCGCGCCGGCAGTGCTGGCCCTGATCACGACCACGTTCACGGAGGCGAGGGAACGGGCAAAAGCTTTCGCGGTGTACGGCGCGATCGGTGCCACCGGTGCCGCGATCGGGCTGATCGTCGGAGGGTCGCTGACCGAGTACGCCAGCTGGCGCTGGACGCTTCTGGTCAACACCCCGATCGCCATCGTCGTCGCGCTGCTCGCCGTACCAATCCTGAAGGAGAGCCGCGCCGAAGGTGACCGCAGGTACGACGTGCCCGGTGCGCTGATCGCGACCGCCGGCCTGGTCGCTCTGGTCTACGGCTTCACGAACGCCTCGACGCGTTCCTGGAGCTCGTCGCTGACCATCGGCCTGATCGTCGCCTCGGTGCTGCTGCTCGGTGGGTTCGTCGCGTGGGAGCGACGGGCAACCAACCCGCTGCTGCCGCTGCGAGTGGTGCTCGACCGCAACCGCGGTGGGTCCTTCCTCGCCTTCCTGCTGGCGACCTTGGCGATGTTCTCCGTCTTCCTGTTCCTGTCGTACTACTTCCAGAGCGTGCGGGGCTACTCACCGCTGAAGGCCGGTTTCGCATTCCTGCCGTTCCCGCTCGGCGTCATCACGTCAGCGACTCTCGCATCACGACTCCTGCCTCGGTTCGGACCGCGACCGCTTGCGATCGTCGGCTTCGCGATGGGCACGATCGGGCTCATCTGGTTGACCCAGCTCGACCCGAACTCTTCCTACGTCGGCCACCTGGTCGTCTCGCAGCTCGTCATCAGCCTCGGCATGGGGCAGGTCTTCGTCGCCCTGTCCTCGACCGCGCTGCTCGGCGTGCCGGATCACGACGCAGGCGTCGCCTCCGCCCTGGTCAACACGATGCAGCAGGTCGGCGGGTCGCTCGGCGTCGCGTTCCTCAACACGATCGCGACGAATGCAACCGCGTCGTACGCCAGCTCACATGGCGGCTCGTCGCCGGCGGCCCTGACGCACGGCTTCACCTCGGCGTTCACCTTCGGCGCGGTCATCTTCGCCGTGGCCACGGTGGTGGTCGGTCTGCTCGTGCAGGCCCGCCGCCAGGACGTTGTGGCGGGCGCCGGGGACTCCGACGGCCAGCCAGCCGAGCTTGCGCTGGTCGGCTGAGCTTCAGATGCGGTGCCGCACCCGCCCTCGGGTGCGGCACCGTGTCATCTGCGTCGTTTCTTCGTCGGTCTGACCTGAGGCCGCACTAGCCTGGCGCGGTGAACGAGGTCACCGATCCCCCGGCCGACGAGGTCGACGACGGCGAGCTCGGCGAGGAGGTCGAGCACCGCCCGATCGGTGCGGCGGACATCTGCTGCGGCGTCGGCCTTGGACTGGGCATCGTCGCGTCGTACGTCTTCATCGGCCTGACGCCCTCGCTGCTGGCCCATCACGGTCTGGTGCTCGAAGCACTGGCGGGGACCAACGCCGCAATCGTCAGCGGCGGTGCGCTGGCTCGCGTCGGCCGCACCTCACTGGCACTCGTGATCCTCGCGCCGATCTGCACGATCGCCCTCTACGACATCTTCTACTGGTGGGCCGGCCGGCTGTGGGGCAACCGTGTCGCTGAGCTGTACGCCCAGCACAACCCGCGAATCGGACGATGGATCCACCGCGCCGAAGCCTGGGTACGCCGCGGCGGCGTCTGGACGCTCGCCATCGGCTACTACCTGCCGATCCCGAACTACATCATCTTTCTCGCGTGCGGGATCAGCGGCATGTCGGTCTGGACCTTCATCATCGGTGACCTGATCGGGCTGATGCTGTGGGTCGGGCTGCTCGTCGGCCTCGGGTGGGCGATCGGCCACCCTGCGGTGGACTTCGTCAACCAGGTCGGCCACTACTCGCTGTGGATCACAATCGGACTGATCGCTGTTGTCGTCGCGGTGGCCTCGGTGCGAGGTCGCCGGCTCGCTAGGAGCCGGTGACCTGCGCGACCCGGTAGCCCCATTGCAGCGGATTGCCAGCGCCGTCCGTCAGCTGTGAGGTCACAGCGTCCTGGTTCGCCCAGACCTGGAACTTGGCGCCGCCGACCACGTCGTCGACGCTGAGCCGGGCCGACGTCACGAGCCCGTTGCTTCCGTCGCACGGGACGGTGCCGGTGCCATCGCTGCAACTGATCGCCGAGATCGCCGATGTCGTCTCGTAGCGGGTCGCTGCCGGCTTCATCGGATAGACCTCGAGGGTCGTGTCGGTCACGTTCTTCACGCCCTCCGAGAAGTTGAGCGTGATCGTGTGCTCGGCGCCGGACGCGGTCGCGTTGTTGACCTCTGGTGAGCGGCCGTCGCCAGGATTCGAAGTCACTGTCACGACCGACGTGAAGCCGGCGGCGGCGAGCGCGTGCGGTCGGTAGCTGTGGTAGTTCCCGGCCCGGTCGCTCGTGAACGCCGAGACCTTCCAGTCCCCGCCCCGCGAGCACTGCCGGATCTTGACCTGACCGCTCCAGTGGTCGCCGTCCGGCTTCAACCGCGCGAAGCCGTAGCCGAACCGGCCGCCGCCGCTGAGCCGCAACGCCAGGAAGCGCACCCCCGACTGGGTGTCACTGACGTTGGCCGTGACCGTCAGGATCTGCTTGCTCGTCGACACGTCGACCTGGTCAGGGGTGATCGTGAGTCCGGTCAGCTCCGGAGCGGTCGTGTCGCTCGCCCCGTGGATCCGGAGCTGCGAGGAGAAGTGGTGCTTGGCGAGCGTCTCGGGTGAGTAGCCGCGACCGAAAGGCCGGTACTTGCGGGACCAGCGAGCGCTCACGAACGACTGGGCTTTGACGTCCCCGCTCCACTGGGAGGCCCGAAATGTCGCGACGTACTTGTCGGTTGCCGTGGCCTTGAGCTCCACTCGCTTGTAGAACCTGGCGTGACGCGTGGCGCTCTGGAAGTAGACCCAGACCTGCTTCGGCCGCGGCGCGCTGAACGACGCGGACAGGTGCACCGGCTTGCTGCCCTCAGTCGTGTTGACCTTTGTCGGTGAGATCGAGAAGTTGGTCAGCTTTCCAGCGGGGATGCGCTCCGGCGGCTTGGTGTCGCCGTTGTTGGTGATCGTGAATCCGTGCTGCCAGCTCGGGTGGAGGGCGAAGTCGTACGGCGAGTAGCGCCGGTCGGTCCGGTAGCCGCCATAGCTCTGGTAGTTGTGGTCGCGGTCTTCGAGGCGGATCTCCTCGATGTTGAAGTCGCCGGTGTGCGCCGTCTGCGGAACCGTGAAGTCGCCCTGCCACTCGCCGTCTGTGGCGTCACCGCTTACGAGCTTGAGCTTCGTCCGCGCGTAGAACCGGTTGCCGTATCCGTAGACGAAGACCGTCTTGATCCCGCTGGCCGGCTCGGTGGCTGAGGTGTCGGTGGCGTCAACGGTCATCGTCACGGTGGCCGGCGCGTCGGTGACGTCAACGGCGTCAGTGCTCATCGAGACCTGGCTGATCTGGGGCGGGACGGTGTCGGCCGGCGGCCCACACAATCGCGAGGCGGCGGCGGCTGGCGTCGTACCGGCGAGCGGGGTGAGGCCCGCCGCCAGAATGAGTCCACTCGCAGTCAGCGTCCGCCGTGCCGATCGGTCTGCCCTCATGGTCGCCCCTCTTTGTCTCGACGCATGCCGCAGCTCATGCACGCTGGTGCTTAGACGTACCAGTTGCCCGAAAGGTTGCCACGAATTCGGGCCGCTGTCGTGGGCGTCTGACAGATTGGTGAGGTGACAGCGATGCCCGAGGTCGTGTCGGCCTCGACGGTGTGGCGGCCACGCTTCCTGGTTGACGCTCGGCGAACGCTGTCCGTGCTCCAGCACGGGGGCGCAGATCCCTGTCACGTGGGCGAGGCGGACGGCTCAGTGTGGCGGGCGAGCCGGATGGAGTCCGGCCCGGTCAGCTATCGCGTCACGCAGCACGGTCCGCAAGAGATCGAGGTTCGGGCCTGGGGCGCCGGATCCGCGGAGCTGATCGAGGGAGTGCCGCGACTGCTCGGGAGCGCGGATCGGCCCGAGGAGTTCGTGCCCGGGCACCCTGTGCTCGCGGCGGCCCATCGCCGTCTGGTAGGTCTTCGGATTCCGCACACGGGTCGTGTCATGGAATCGCTGATCCCCGCAGTCCTCGAGCAGAAGGTCGTCGGGATCGATGCGACGGCTTCGTGGCGCCGGCTGGTGAATCGGTACGGCGAGCGGGCACCCGGGCCTGCGCCCGAACGGCTCCGAACTCCGCCGAGCGCTGCGACCTGGCGTTCGGTCCCGTCGTGGGAGTGGCATCGGGCCGGTGTCGATCCTCGCCGGGCGCGTGCCGCGCAGGTCTGCGCCCGCGAAGGTGACCGGCTCGAACGGCTCGCCGCGGCTCACCCCGGGGCGCCGGCCGAGGTGTATCGCGTCCTGTTCGCCCTGCCCGGCGTCGGCGTGTGGACGGCAGCCGAGGTGGGACACCGCGCGCTCGGCGACGCGGACGCCATCCCCTTCGGGGACTACCACCTCGCGAAGGACACCGGATGGGCGCTGCGCGGGGCGCCGCTCGCGGAGCACGAGGTCGAGGAGTTCTTCGAGCCATGGCGGCCACACCGGTGGCGAGCGGTGCGGCTTCTCGAGCTCACGCCCGGCAATCGAGCGCCGCGGCGCGGGCCTCGGATGTCGCGGCAGGACTACCGCCGGATCTGACCGAGACGCCTCCAACGGATGGTCCGAACGTCGCGTCGCCGTGACGACGTGTGCTTGGGAGGACTCGCGTGGTGCAGTGCGGCACAATGGGGTCCTTCTGAGGAGCGGGGGGACCGCTGACGTGACGGTGGCCGAGGACTCGGGTCTGCCAACCGGAACGGTGACGTTCGTGTTCACCGACATCGGTGGGTCGACGCGGCTGTTCCGGCAGACCGGCGCGCGCTGGCCGGCACTGCTCGCCCGTCACGATCACCTGTTGACGGCAGCGTTCGACGCGGGAAACGGTCGGGTGCTGTCCCACGACGGGGACGGCTACTTCGTCGCGTTCCAGTCCGCGGACGACGCCGTTCGGGCCGTGGTCCAAGCGCAGCGGTCGATGCTGGCGGAGCCATGGCCGGCGGACGCGATCATCCGGGTCCGTGCCGGGGTTCACACTGGCTACGCGATCCCGCGTGACGGGGACTATGTTGCGCTCGCCGTTCACCAAGCAGCCCGGGTCGCTGCGGCTGCCCACCCCGGGCAGACGCTGCTGACCGAGCCGGTGCTCGAAGCGATGTCGGCCCCGCCGCCGGTGGGTGTCGTCGCCGAGCCGCTCGGCATGCATCGACTCAAGGACTTCGAGGTCGCACAGGGGTTGTTCGAACTCCGGCTGGACGGCGCGGAGCCGTTCCCGCCGCTGTCCAGCCTGTGGCGTGGAGCGAACAACCTGCCCTTGCCACGGACCAGTTTCGTCGGTCGGGCCCATGACCAGGAGCAGGTCCGAGCGCTGCTCACAGCGTCGCGGCTCGTGACCATCGTCGGAACCGGTGGCGCCGGCAAGACCCGGCTCGCGACTCAGGTCGCCGCTGGCCTGCTCGACGGGACCGGCGACGGCGTCTGGTTGGTCGAGCTCGCGGGCGTGGCCGACGCGCCCACCGTCCCGCTCGCGGTGACCCGGACGTTGAACCTCCCGGAAGACACGGGGCGGGAGCCACTCGACAGCCTGGTCGACCGCCTTCAGGCCAAACGGCTCTTGATCATCCTCGACAACTGCGAGCACCTCATCGACGCTTGCGCTGAGCTGGCGGACACCTTGCTTGCGCGGTGCGCCGGGATCCACATCCTCGCCACGAGCCGCCAGCCGCTCAACGTCGCGGGAGAACAGCTCTACCGGTTGGAGCCGCTCGGCACGCCACCCGACACGATGGCGGTCAATCTCGACGAAGCCACCCGGTTCGAGGCGATTGAGCTGTTCGCCGAACGTGCCAGCCTGCACAACCCGCGATTCGTGCTCGACGACGACAGCCTGCCTGCCGTATCGGCGCTGTGCCGCCGACTCGAAGGCCTCCCGCTCGCGCTGGAACTCGCCGCGGCACGGCTGCGCACGCTCCCGGTCGAGGTCGTCGCAAGTCGACTCGATGACCAAATGGATCTGCTTGTTGGCAGCCAGCGGGGCGTTGAGCCGCGACAGCGCACAGTAGCGGCGGCAATCGACTGGTCCTTCGGGCTGCTCACTGCCGCCGAGCAACAGCTGCTGGTAGCGCAGTCGGTGCATCGAGGCTGGAGCCTGGATGCGGCGGTGGCGGTGGCGGCCGACGACCTCGATCGCGGAACGGTCGAGCTGCTCCTCGACTCGCTTGTCGAACAGAGTCTGGTCCAGGCGGAGTCGGTCGGCGGTGAGGTCCGCTACAGCCTGCTCGAACCCACGCGGCAGTACGCCGAGCGCCGCCGCCGTGCGGACGCCGATGCCGACGCGGCGGCGGTGCAGCGGCACATGGAGTTCTATCTCGACCTGTGCGAGACGGCGCGGCGGGAGATTTACACGACACAGCAGCGCCGCTGGTTGGAGCAGCTCGACCTCGAGGATGCCAACCTCCAGGCGGCTCGCGACGCGGCCCTCGCTGACCCGGCAGGCGCGACGCTCGCGCTCCGTTTCACGGCCGCACTCGCGTCGTACTGGGTGATGCGCGGTCGGGTGGTCGAGGGGCTTCGGTACGCCGACCGCGCGCTCGAGGGCGGCGATCACCACCGGGTGACGACCGAGCGTGCCGAAGCAACCGTCGGGACCGCGGCGATGCTGACCCGTGCCGGCCAACACGGCCGGGCGCGCGAGCTGCTCACCACCGCAGCCGCCGCTTTCGAGGCGCTGGGGAACGCGCGAGGCCGCGCGACCGCGCTCAACGACCTGGCCTGGCTGGCGAGCCGTCACGGAAACCTCGATCACGCCGTGTCCCTCGCCGAGACGGCGCAGACCTTGATCTCGGAGACCGACGAGCCACAGCTGGCCGGCCGAATCCACGCCACGTTGGGCGATGTCGCCGAGCGACGCGGCGACCTGGATCGCAGCCGCGCGGAGATGCAGCGCTCGCAGCAGCTGTTCGACCAGGTCGGAGACCGGATCGGCTCGGCAAAGATGCTCAACAACCTCGGCCTGCTCGACCTGATGCTGGGCGACTACGCCGCGGGTCGACGGTCACTCGAGGCCTGCCTCACGCTCTTCTCCGAGATGCAGGACGCCGCGTCGCTTCCTACCGTCCTGGTCAACCTCGGCCTCATCGCGGTGGCCGACCGTGACGTCGAGCGCGGCACCGAGCTGTTCACGCAGGGGCTGCGGCTCGGGCACCGGATGGCCGACACCGAGCTGGTCAGCTACGCCGTGCTCGGTCTGGCGATGGTGGCCGAGTGCGACGGCGCCGATGAACGAGCGGCCGAGCTGCACGGCGTGACCGATGCGCTGCTGGCACAGCTGCAGATGGAGCTCGACGCGCTGGAAGAACGCCTGCGGCAGCTGTCTCTCGCCCGCCTCGTCGAACGGCACGGGGCGGATGCGGTCGAAGCATGGCGCGAGACGGGACGCCGTCGCGACATCGACCACACCATCGCCGCAGAGCTCACGAGCGGGGTTCGCGCGACCGCCGCTCGGTGAGCGCCGCCACGGGCTACGGCTTCGGAAGGGTGACGGTCGCGACAGTGCCGTGCGGCTGGTTCGGCGTGAACGTGACCGAGGCGGCGTGAGCATCGGCCAACGCCTTCACGACTGACAGCCCGATGCCCACACTGTCAGGCCGGTCGTTCGCCGTCGTCGTCGCGAATGGCTTGAACAGCTCGAGATCCGGCGGCATGCCTGGGCCCGTGTCTGCCACGGTGACCTGGGGTGACCCGTCCTCGGCGTACCGCGCCGCGACATGGACCGTCGCGCCGGGTCCGCCGTACTTGATCGCGTTGTCCATCAGGTGACCCACCAGCTGTTCGAAGGTCGCGACATCGATGCGTGCGAAGAGACCTTCGGCGATGTCCGACGTCCACGTCTGCTTGGTCGCCGCCGCATCGTGCGCCGTTGTCGTGCGGTGCAGCAGCGGCGCGATGTCGAGGACCTGTAGGTGCAGGTTGTCGCCTAGCCGGAAGTCGTCCCGCGTAGCGGCAAGCAGCCGGTCGAGGAGGTCACGCATCGAGTCGGCGCTGCGCCCGATCGCATCGATGCCCTCTGCGCGCTGCGCGGGCGTCAACGAGTCACCTTTGCGGCTGAACATCTTCGCCCAGCCCTGCAGCACCGTGAGCGGTGTCTTCAACATGTGCTCCGCGGCGGCGACCGACTCGAGTCGATTCCGCAGCCGGTCCTCTGCGGCCTGCGTGCGGCTTCGCTCCGCGACCAGGGCTTGCTCACGGCCGTACGCCTGCCCGATCAGTACCGAGAACATCGCGAACAAGTCTCGGTTCGCCGGGAGGTCGGCGACCCTCGCCGTGCTGGCGCCGCAGAGCGTCCCGACCGTCTCGCCGCCGGCCAGGGTTACCGGCACGCTTGCGTACCCCTTGATGCCGAGATCGCGCGCCGCGCCCGAGTCGGCGTACGTCACCCCTGCGTCCTCGACGACCGGCGGGCCACCGAGCAGCGCGCGGCGGCAGAGGGTGTCACCCCACTCGACCTGTAACCCTTCTGGCAGCTCGAGGTCGCCGGTGTTCAACGAGTACTTGATCTCCTGGCGGTCCTCATCCCAGTGGATCAAGGTGAAGTACGTCGATTCGTAACCCGAAGCGGCCTGCAACGCCTCGAGTAGAGGACGCACGAGGCTTTCGAAGTCCTCGGCACTGCGGACCGCGTTCGCAGCCTCGGCAAAGAGTGACTCAGACGTAGTCGGCACGATCCCTATTCAACACATTCATGCGGACCGGAAGAAGCGCACCTTGATCGATCCGTGGTCGTCGCTGCGGTTGTCGGCCGGCAACTGCGCCGTGACCGTGCTCGACACGAGCTGGTGGATCACGAGGCGATAGCGGTGAGTTCTGGTGTCGCACCCGTTGCCGGTGTCGTGCACCGGTGCCCACTGCTGGTCCCAGAGATGGAGCTGATCGCCGCCGACGGTGAGGCCGCCGGCCGGATTCGGGACCCACCCGGCGGGTGTCTTGACGCAGCGTGCGTCCGCCCGTGATCGTCGACCGTCGCCGGTCCGCCATAGCCCGTGGGCGGTGACGCGATACGTCGACTCGGCCCGAAGCAGCCACATCGCCGCCGCGGTTCCGGTACGAGCGGACACCCGCAACGCGCGATGCGCGTGCAATTTCGCGAGGACGGGCAGCGGCGGTTCGAGCACCGGCGACACGTCATGGGTCCAGTACGACGTCTTCTTCTCTGCACCGGCCCACCCGAACGAGAAGTGCATGTGGTCGACGTGGCACAGCGTGGGGCCGGAGCAGGAGTACGGCTCCCAGTGCTGCGACCACGCGCCCCAGATCTTCTTGTTCCAGATGACGTACATCAGGCCCAGCCGACGGAACATTGCGTTGTGGTTGCCATGCGAGTCGGTCGCGAAGAGCCAATGCAGCATCGACTTGCCGGCGGCACGCTGGGCGGCCACGCGATGGTCGACGCCCCAGTCCCATGCTCGACCGTCCTTGTGCTCACTCGTGCCGCCGACCGAGCAGCCGCGCATGTCCCCTGACGAGTGCGAGACCGGGTAGTGCTTCAAGACCCGCCGCTCGAACGCACGGACGCCGGGGAGGACGGTTGACCGGCAGAAGAACTGAGACTGGTCGGGACTGTAGCCCTCGATGGCCGCGCCTTCCTTCGGAGTCGGCAGCGGATCCGGCAGCGACTGGTGGGCGCCGACGGCATGGGCTGTCGCGATCGTCGTCATGGTCAGGGCGACCACGAGGCCGGCCGCTGTACCGGCACGGCGTCGGTTGCGGGATCGGAGCATGCGGGAGGTCCTCGGGTGAATCGGGATCGGTCGTCTTGTGTTGACTCGGCGGTCAAGCACCGCCCTGAAGCGCGCGACGGACCTTTGCACCGACCGGCCCACGGCATTTCGGGACCAATCCGGACACATGCCGTCGGCGACCTATGCCTGCCATGACAGGGTTCTGGTCATGAAGGTGCGGATCGCTGTCGGGCTCGGCGGTACGGCGGTGGACGGTCCTGGCTTCGCCGGACTCGTGTCGGACCTCGCCGAGTTCGGATTCGACTCCCTCTGGGTCTCCGAGGTGCTCACCGGCCCCGGCCCGGACCCGCTGATCGCCCTCGCGACCGCCGCGCAGCTGCATCCGAAGCTCAAGCTCGGGACGACCCTGTTGTTGCCCGGCCGCAACGAGCTCCGCCTCGCCAAGGCGCTCGCGACGCTCGACGTTCTGTCCGGCGGGCGGCTGCTGCTGACGATGGTGCCGGGGATCGCACGCGGTCTCGAGCGCGATGCGGTCGGCGTCCCGGTCGGTGACCGCGCCGGGGCCATCGAGCGCACCATGCCGCGCCTGCGGCAATGGTGGGCCGGTGAGGCGGTAGACGGAGTACGGATCGAACCTCTGCCGGTCCAGCAGCCACTGGAGATGTGGCTCGGCGGCCTCGCCCCCGCATCACTCGACAGGTGCGGCCGACTCGCGGACGGCTGGCTCGGCGCCAGTTGCACCGTGGGCGAGGCCCGGACGGCGATCGCCGCGATTCGCTCCGCTGCAGCCGCGGCCGGGCGTGCGATCGACCCTGAACACTTCGGCATGAGCATCGCCTACACCCCTGACCCGCTGTCCGACGCACAGCGCGATGCCCTCGCGGCACGACTCGGCAGGCGAGGCGTCGATCCTGCTGCTCTCGTGCCGGTCGGCGGTGCTCGGCTCCGCGAGCTGATCGAGCGATTCGTCGAGGTCGGGATCTCGAAGTTCGTCGTACGGCGAATCGGATCACCCACGTCGTGGCGTTCGGAGCTCGAGGCGCTCGCGGTCGCCGTCGGCGACCTCCAGACCTGATGAGCCGGCCCTCGTCATGTCGAAATGTTGGGCCGATCGGAGTAATTCACAGCCCCGATTGTTCGAGACACTTATGAGGTCAATCTCGGATGAAAGGGGTGCTAGTGCGCAACGTGTTGACGCGGCTCACGATCGCCGCCGGGGCAATCGCGACCATCGTCTCGGTCGGCGGCGCCGGCTGGAAGTGGTAGTTGCGACTTCGGCGTCTGCCGATGAACGAAAGGGGTAGCCATGGACGTGGCAACCGTCGGAACCCGGCTCGACATCGTCGTCGAGTCCCGTGGCCCGGTCGTCTTGGCGGGTCACAAGTTCTGAGCAACTAGTTCGGGTCGGTCCGCAGCCCACGCGGCCTCTCCCGGGCGTCACCGCTTGCGTCGGTGACGCCTGTGTAGGCGAAGGGGAACGCTGGATGCGGGCAATGCGGTGGTCGAGGCTCCACACCTATCTGGGCGTGGTGTCGGTCGTCGGGGTACCCCTCATGTTCTTCGCCGTGCTTCGCGCACCGTGGGCGAACCTCGGTGAGCCCGTGCCGACGATCGTCGGGGCGTCTCTGCTGTTGATTCTCGGCGAGCTCCGGCCGATTCCCATCTCGCGCGGCGCCGATGCGGGCGACGAGCTGTCGATCTCGAGCACCATTGCCGTCGCGATGCTCTTTCTTGCCGCGCCCGGGGTCGCGATCGCCGCCCAGTCGATCGCGCTGATCATCGACGAGGCGCGTTCCCGTCGTCGCTGGGAGCGCCTGCTCTTCAACATCAGCCAGTACACCGTTGCCCTGATGGCGACGCGCGTGGTGTTCGCAGACCTCACCGGCCAGCACGTGTGGGGCCGGCCGGGCGATTTCACGCCGGAACACCTCGGCGCAGCCCTGGTTGCTGCAGTGGCTTTCTTCGTGCTGAACAACGGCCTCACCGGCATTGCGGTGTCCCTCGCGACTCGTATGCCGGTCCGGCGCCTGGTGCAGGCCGACCTACGCTCACACTTCGTCACGGACGGAGTGCTGCTGGCCCTGTCCCCTGTGGTCGCGCAGGCAATGGCGTGGTCCGTGGTGGCACTCCCCCTGCTGATGGTGCCGCTGGTCGCCGTCCACCGCAGTGCCCGGCTGGCCTCGCAACGAGAGCACGAGGCCCTCCACGACGCATTGACCGGTCTGCCGAACCGCACCTCGCTGATGCTTCGCCTCTCGCGCGCCTGCACCGAGCTGGACACGGTCCCCGTTGCCGTGATGCTGGTCGACCTGGATCACTTCAAGGAGATCAACGACACCTTGGGTCACTACGTGGGTGACCGGTTGTTGGTCGATGTCGCCAGTCGGTTGCGAGGGTCGCTGCGTGACGGCGACTTCATCGCTCGGCTCGGTGGCGACGAGTTCGCGATCCTCGCCTACCACACCGACAACGACAACTCGGCGCTCGACGTGGCCGCTCGCCTGCGCGCCGCTCTGGAGTCGACCTTCGAGCTCTCCGGTGCGGACCTCGCCGCGCAATGCAGTGTCGGCATCGCGCTCGCGCCGTTGCACGGCACCGATGAAGACATCCTGCTGAAGCGGGCAGACGTTGCGTTGTACGACGCGAAGTCCAACCGCGGCAGTGCGATGGTCTACGACGGCAGCCGTGACGAGCACTCGCTGGAGCGGCTCGGCCTGATCGCGGATCTCCGCCGCGCGATCGACGACGGCGAGGTCTTCCCGCTGTTTCAGCCGCAGTGCGACGCTGCGACCGGCGAGATCGTCGGCGTCGAGGCGCTCGCCCGCTGGCGCCACCCGACGGCCGGGGTCCTCGGCCCCGACGAGTTCATCGAGGTGGCCGAGGGCGCCGGCATGCTCGATGTCCTTACGGACTCGCTGCTCGACCAGTGCCTGGCTCACCTCGCGAGCTGGCACCGCGCGGGTCACGCCGTCCGGCTGTCCCTCAACATCTCGCCGCGAACCATGCGCGACAGCCGGTTCGTCGACCGGGTTCGCGAGTCATTGCTGGCCGCCGGCGTCGAACCGCACTGGCTGACGATCGAGGTGACCGAGCACGTCATGGTCGGCGACGCCGCCCGCAGCCTTGCGGCGCTCGACCGGCTGCGGCGACTTGGTTGCCGCATCGCCATCGACGACTTCGGGACCGGGTACTCGTCGATGGCGTACCTCAAGCGGCTCCCCGTCGACGAGCTCAAGATCGACCGGTCCTTCGTCGAGAAGCTCGGCGAAGAACCCAAGGACGAGATCATCGTTCGCGCGGTCGTCGACCTCGCCCATCGGTTCGGGCTGGAGGTCACCGCTGAGGGCGTCGAGACCGAGCCGGCCTGGGCGCTGCTCACCGCGATCGGCTGCGACGTCATCCAGGGCTACCTGCTCGCGCGCCCACTCACACCCGAAGCGCTCGGCGCCTGGCTGGACGGCGGTCACCGGCAGCATCGGGCAGCTGCCCGTCCCATCCTGACGGCGCTCTGATGTTCTTAGGGCTCTGCGCAGTTCTCGCGCTCGCACTCGTTCCATTGACCGGCGGAAGCTACCGGCGATTGTCGGAGCTCCGGCTCCGCTGGCTGCCGCTGGCGGCCGCTGCGCTGCTCGTCCAGGTCGTGGTGATCTCGGTCTGGCCGACGATGCCACATGGCGCTGCGGTGGCGGGACATGTTTTGTCCTATCTCATGCTCGCGGTGGTGGTCTGGGTCAATCGCGCGGTGCCAGGCATGGTGGTCATCGGACTGGGCGCCGCTCTCAATGCGGTGGCGATCACGGCGAATGACGGCACGTTGCCGGCGAGCCGATGGGCGCTGCAGCACGCCGGCATTCACGCGCGCGACGGTTTCAACAACTCCGGCCTGTTGGCGCACCCTCACCTGTCGTGGCTCGGGGATGTCATGGTGACGCCCTCGTGGCTGCCCTTCCGCAACATGCTGAGCGTCGGGGATCTGGTGCTCCTGCTCGGCGTCGTCATTCTCGTGATCGGGTCCAGCCGCCGCGCCGGGACAGCGTCGGACCTGCCTCGAGTTCGAGAGGCAGCGGGCGCGGTCGCCTGATCCCGGCATACTTCAACCGTGCCGTCCTTGCTGTATCGCTGGTTCGGGATCGGGAAGTTTCCGGAGCCACTCATCGCGTTCGCGTCGGATCCGGCCGTCTTCCTCGCCAAGGAGGACCTGTCGATCACGTACAAGTGCCGGCAGCTGCGAGTGCCCGGCCGGCGAGCCAGCAAGGCGGCGAGCCTGCAGCGTGGATCTGTGGTGATGAGCCCGGACCGATTCGCGCTGAGCATCACCAAACGAGTTGCGATCGACGGCAGGTACGACGCGACGTCGACGGATGCGCCGGTGGCCCTCAGCATCACCGACTCTGCGCTCCATATCTCGATCGATGTGGCGCGGGCCGATCCGAACAGCACAGGCACGATCGAGATCCTGGTGCGAGTCCCGTTGACCCATCAGGAACGTGCGATGGTGCCGAGCACGAAGCAATACCTGGCGATGAACGCGGCCGAGGTGTGCAACGTCGCGCGGTGGAGCTGACTCACGGATTGCAGAGGTGCAGCACCGTCCGGCCGTAACCAACGTCTGGCCGCCAGGTCTCGAGATTCCACACCGGCTTGTGCGGCGCGAACGCCGCGTGCCAGCGCAACTGGTTCACGAGGCTGTTCCGCTGCGCGGGCGACAGCACCAGCGGCGCTGGCCCTGACTCGCGGAGGCTCTCGGTCAGCGCCGTACCGGTTCGAGTCGCGGTCGAGAGTCGGCCGGCGAGGGTGGGCCGGACGTGGAGCCGATAGCCGGCGTCGGGGTGAGACCAGCTGGCCGCTTCGATCAGATTGGGCTGCGGCCGGTGGGTTGAATGGTCGCCACAGCCGAACAACGTTGCCAGCAAGACGAGGGTCGCCGTGCGTCTCACCGGTCGATGATGACGTTCGTCGCCTTGATGATCGCGGTCGCGGCGGTGCCGGGTTCCAGACCGAGCTCGTCTGCCGCCTCACGACTCAGCAGCGACACGATGCGGTAGTCACCGCACGCCAGCTCCACCTTCGCCATGACACCGTCCCGCTCGACAGCCACGACGATGCCGTCAAGCCGGTTGCGCGCGCTGCTCTGCCTTCCGATGCCGCGCCGTTCCTGCAACAGTCGGGCGAGCTCCGAGGTGGGCAGCATGCGCTGGTTGCCCTTGCGCACGAACTGAATCCGGCCTTGCGCGTCCCACCGGCGAAGTGTGTCAATGCTGACACCGAGCGCCTTCGCCACATCGCCGATCCGCAGCAGCTCTGCCACCGTCAGCCTCCTGTTGCAGGGAACCGGATGCCACCGGTCACGCGAACTCGTATCCGATCGCCCACCGCCGGGCCCGGTAGTGGAACCAGGGCGGCGATTCGTCCGTCCCGTACGTCGAGCTCAGCTCGTGCCCCGTCCTCGGTGGGGATCAGCCTGGTGACGGTCGCGTCGATCTCACCTGCCGGATCGACCACGACGTGCGTCGGGCGGGTGAGGACGATCCCCGACGCCACTCGCATCTCACCGGTGAAGCCCAAGAACCGAGCGACCGCCGGGCTTGGCGGCCGCTCGAGGACTTCGCGCGACGGTCCCGACGCCGCCACCCGGCCATCGATGAGCACCACGATGCGGTCGGCTAGCGCGAGGGCCTCGGCACGGTCGTGGACCACTACGACCACTGCACCGGCGTTGCGTCGAAGTGCGCTGCCGGTGTCGTCAAGCAGGGCGGCACGGCTGAGCGGATCCAGGCCGTCGAACGGCTCGTCGAGCACGAGCAGGTCGGGGCGTACCGCAATCGCCCTCGCCAGGTGGACGCGGCGTCGCTCCCCGCCGGACAACGCCAGCGCCGGCCGGTTGGCCAGGTGGCTCGCGTTCATCTCAGCCAGCGCTCGTTCCGCGCGCTGGCGTCGCTCGCGCCGAGCCGTTCCCCACCAGGTGAGGGCGAGCTCCACGTTGGCGCGGCTCGTCCGGGCCGCGAGATCCGCCGGCTGGAGGGCGGCCGCGATCCGTCCGGTGCGCGACACCGACCCGGCAGTCGGCGAATGAATTCCTGCGATCGTCTCGATGAGCGTGCTCTTGCCCGCGCCGTTCGGGCCGAGGATCGCAACCACCTCACCAGCGGCGACCGCCATCGACACGCCGCGCAACGCCGTGCTTGTCCCCCGGCGTACCACGAGATCAGTGACGGCCAGGGTGCTCACGACGGCGCTCGCAGCTGTAGCGGCCGGCCAGTACGCCGTTGCGCGAGCGTCAGAGCGGCGGTGACGACCAGGATCAGGCCGAGCAGGACGATGGCGATGGCCATGCCGTCGGCATAATGCCCGGCATCAACCTGCTGGATCGCGGCGCTGGCCAGCGTCTGGTCGTAGCCCTGGACATTTCCGCCGACCAGGACGACGGCGCCGACCTCCGACAGGGCGGACCCGACCGCGGCGATCGTGGCGGTGAGGATTCCGATCCTCGCCTCTCTTACGGCGAGCGCCCACTGCTGCCAACGGCTGGCACCGAACGCCCGAGCCTGGGTGAACAAGCCTTCCGGCAACGCCCGCACGGCTGCCGCGGTGAGCGCGACGACGATCGGCAGGGCCAGGACGACCTGGGCCAGATAGACACCGTGCAAGGTGAAGAGCAGCTGGAACCGGCCCAGCGGCGCGGCCGGGAACATCAGCAGTGAGAGCACCAGACCGACGACGACCGGTGGCAGCATCAGGCCGGCGTTCGCGAGCACGAGACCGAACCCGCGGCCGCGAAACCGGCCGAGCCCGAGCGCAAGTCCGATCGGCAGGCCGACGAGCAGGGAGACGCCGGTGGAGACGACGGCAACCTTGATGGTCACCCAGATGACGTGCCGCAGATACGGATCGCCGCTGACGATCAGCTGCCAGGCGTCCTGCACGCCGTGCCAGAAGAAGCTCACGGAGAGCTGGTTGGTGCCGGACTTGTCGATACCGACGGCAAGGCCGTCGGTGTGTCGGTTACCGCTGGTGTCGTCGCGGCCGGGCTGGCGGCGCCCTCGGTGCTGGTGACATAGACGAGCTGTCCGGACGGCAGCCGGTACACCTTCCCGACCTCGGTGCCGGGACCGACCACCGACGGGCCGGGCGAGGGCAGGGTGTGGATCGTCTGGCCGGGTGAGATCGTCACGTCGTCGGGTGCGACCGGTTTCAGTCCGCGCTTCAAGGTCCCCGTCAGGTTCAGCGACGCCAAGGCAGCCAGCAGGAATGCGACCGCGAGGACGATGCCGAGATCGAAGAGGTTCACGAGCCCGTCGAGCGGGTCACCCGCGCGGTCTTCGCGATGGCGGGCGCTCGGCGTCACGCGGATCACGACGGGGTCCCCGACCCTCCGTACGGCGACGGCGGCACTGGTGGGAGCGGCGGCGGGTTCCACGGCTCGGTCAGGGTGATCGGGGGGTCAACCACGGCAAACGGTGACGCCGGAGAGGCCGCCGGAGGCTCGGCCGGGGGTGGCTCGGGTGCCGGGGGTGGCTCGGGTGCCGGCGGTGGCTCGGGTGCCGGAGGTGGCTCGGGCGCCGGAGGTGGCTCAGCGGCCGGCGGCGACCCAGCGGCCGGCGGGCTGGGGGGTTGCGCGGGCTCGGTGGACGCAGCCTCAGGCGGGGCGGGCGCGGGGGCAGCTTTCACCGCCGGTTTCGGCGCGCGGGGGGCGACGATCGCCGGCGGGTGAGGATCGGTCAGCACTGCCGCGACGTACTCGAGGTCGGACAGGTCCTGCCCGTAGATGCGGTCTCGGTACAGCGAAAGGATGAACGCGATTGCGCCGACCAGCAGCCCGAGGACGGTCACGCTGAACGCGACGCGCAGGTTCTGGGAAAGCTCGTCGACCTTGCCGTTCGCCAGCCCGTCGAGAGCGGGCGACAGCGGGATCAACGTGCCCATGAGACCGAGCGCCGGACCCACCCGCACCAGCATGCGGGTGCGTCCGAGGCGACGCTGGGTGTCGTAGTCGAAGTCGGCGAGCGCCTTAGCGATGCGCGTGTCAGCGCCGGCCAGGCCCGCGTGGTCTGCGATCGCGTGCAGCGTGCCGATCATCGCCGGACTCCAGGCGACCCGCTCGAGCGCGGTGACGGCGGCGTCACGGTCGCCGCCGCGAAGCGAGTCGCCAGCCGCCCGAGCGGCGCCCGCAAGGGTGAGGAAGTCACGACGGCGGCGTTCGAACTGCTCGACCGCGAAAGCGCCGACCTCGATGATGACCGCCGCCAGCGCGGCTAGGGCCAGGATCAGGACCGGCACCTCAAGGGCCTTCGCGACGTCAAAGATCGCTTGATCGATGCTGTGGGTCATCGCTTCACCGCGGTGCTCGCCACCTTGGTGCGAGAGAACAGCTCGCGCACCACGCCGATCGCGAGCAGCATCGCGACGATTGTGAATCCAGCAACCGCCCAGCCCGTCTTGTCCACGGGCTCGGTCGGCGTCGGATTGGTCGCGGCGACCCGCGTCGCGAGCGTCGCCGTCTGCTTCGCGGTCAACGTCTCGCCACCGCCCACGAGGAAGCCCTGCACCAGCGGCGGTTCGGTTGCGAGCACGGGCGACTGGGCGGTCGGCGTGAGTGGGTTGATGATGTTGCCGGTTGCCGCGCCGTCTGGCAGCGGGACCGGTAACCCTGGCGGGAACCCGCCTCGCGACGAGCCGGTCGGCGTTGGCGTCGGCGTCGGGTGTGGCGACTTCGTGTGGCCGGGATGGTGACCGCCCGAATGTGGGGAGCCGCCCGAACCGGGCGGATGGTGGCCGCCCCCGCCGCCCGGCCCAGGACCGCCACCAGGCTTGTGATGGGTCGACTCCACCGTGATGACGACCGGTTGTGAGATTCCCGCCGAGTCATCCTGACCCGTGACCGTCGCCTGTGCCGCGTAGGTGCCGGGGTCCGAGAACTTGTGCCGGGCGATGACCCCGGTGCCGCCATTGCCGTCGCCGAATGCCCAGGTGTAGGCGAGCGGCCGGGCGGCGTCCGGAACGCCGGAGACATCGGCTGAGAAGTCCACCGTCGTACCCGGCTTGATCGTCAGCCGGTTCGCGTTTGCGTGCACGGTGAGCAGTGATCCCGAGTGCAGTTCGACCGAGATCGGCGAGCCAGCACCCGACTGCGCGTAGTCGGGGGCGTTCACGTCTGAGGGGCTGCGTTGCGGACGGTAGTAGTCGACGACGTTGCCGTCGACCCGGAACACGGGCAGCAGCCCGTCCTGGAAGTCCGACGGATCCGAGAAGTCGCCCGGCTTGGACAGCGTCGACCAGCCGCCGGACAGTGAGGGAAGCGCCAGGAACCCGACATCGGATGGGTCAGCGGCGACCAGGGAGAGCAAGGCTGGCACTGACAGCCCTTGCTGGATGTAGGGGTCGTTCGAGTCGACCGTCCCACCAGCAGTGGCGAGCGTGGAGTACTGCGTGTCGAGCACATCGGCGTGACGACAGATGTCACCGGTCGAGACCGTCGCCGATCCGCCGCCGCCAGGCAGGTGCACGACAATCGCGGCCTGTGATCCACTGCATGACGCGGCCCGAGCCGACGACCCGGGTACGGCGATCAGCCCGGCGGCAGCGATGAGCGCGGCGGCCGGGCCGGCGAGGCTAAGCGTCCGGCTCACACCACAAGTGTGCGGTGTCGTGAGGTCGTTCGCACAATCAGGCCTGGGTTTGTGTAGGTCACGCGCACGGTCCAGGCCCGTCCCGGCCGGAGTGCGACTTTGACGGCGAACCGCCGAGCCCCAGGATCGAGCGGTCGGACGCCAACTCGGTGGAAGCGGTGACCCGAGGTTTTGGCCTGGACGACGAGTCGCGCTCTCTTCCCGGTGACGGCGGGCCGGAGCGCCCCGGCGAGAAGGACCTTGCCGCCGCGCTCGGTCGGCTGCGCCAGGGTGACCCGCCCCCGAACCGGCACCTTTCCCAGCCGCACGGTCGTGGCTGCCAGCTCGTCGCCGAACTTCGGACACAGTGACGGGCGGTTCTTCGGGTTGCGGTGCCGGCATGGGATCTCGACCTGTTGGACGGCGGGCGTCGCGATCCGGTAGCGCAGCGTGCGATGGGGCCGGTAGCGGACGGTGTACGTCCCGCGCGAATGAGTCGTCGTGGCGGCGACTACGTGCGGCTTGTGCCCCTTTCGGGCACCCATGAGGTCGACCTCGATGCCGGCGAGCGGCGGCGTCCCGGGCACGCGGTTGCTCACCGCGCCATGCACGACGAGCGCGCGGCCCGCCCGAACGGTGTGCCGATGATGGGCGGCCACGAGCGGTGCGGCGTCCGGCCGGAACGGCGGGTCGCCGCTGCCTGCCATGAAGGCTCCCACGGCGTCTTGGCCGGCCGGCGAGGTGACCCAGTCGAGGAAGGCTTCGGCGCCGGTCAGATTGATGTGGACGTTCGGCTGGCCGGTGAACTTTGCCGGGTTGACGGCGTAGAGGTGGAAGGAGTTCACCAGCAGGCTGCTGCCGCCACGGGACTTCGCTGCGTTGTCGCGGGTCACGATGGTCAACTGGCTCACCGCTCCGGTGGCGACCAGGTAGTCGAACGTGCCGCGGTCGGTGAGGACGTAACAGTTGCTGTTGTCGTAGTTGCACACGTCGGCGTTCTCGACGTTCGGTCCTTGGCTCAGGCCGGTGACGTGGTACCAGGACGGAAAGCTGATGCTCGACGGGCAGGGCCCGGCGTCGGTGCTCGGTGATGTACCGCCGCCGTTTGCCGGATCGACGTCACACGTCGTCACGCCCTGCGTGAGCGCCCAGATGGCGTGCTCCTCCACCGTCGTACCCGGCGTCCCGCCGCGCGAGACGAAGTTCGCGTGACCAGCCGCGCCGGCGGCGGCGATCCGCTCGAACGCGGCAGCCACGTCATGCCGAGCACCGCTCAACACCCCTGCCGGGTCGCTCTGCGGCCCGAGCAGGACGTAGTCGCCATAGAAGGTCGCGCGGCCGTACTGCTCGGCGGAGTAGCCCGCGGCGACGAACTGGTTCTCGAGCGATGCCGCGTGCACCAGCAGCGCGCTGGCCGCACCGGACTCTGCCGTGGCGATCGCGGGCCCCGTTCCCTGACTGACGTACTTCAGCTTGTACTGGGGGTATGCCGCTTCGAAGCCGGGCTGCAGGACGGCGGCAACAAGGTTCGAGTCGACGACGTCGCTGGTCCCGACGACGGTCACGGTCCCGGAGTCGTCAGCGTGCGCGACCGCCGGGCCGAACCCCACGCTGATCATGAGGGCACAGCTGACGAGAACCCGCAGGCGGGACCCGGTGCCCATGCCGCGACCCTACCGGCCGATGCATTGGTTTTACCTAGGCGACAGACTCAGGCTGGTGCCGGCTGATGGTGGAGCAGACCCTCGGAGCGGGCGACCCGGAACGCCGCGACCAGCGTGACGGACGCGCCCGAGATGACCATCGCGAGGATGAACACGCCCTTGACGGCGACGAATGCCTGCGTCGACATCGACTCGAGGAGGTAGAACGTCACGAGCGACTTGGCGATGCAGATGACCGCCCAGAACAGCGTGAGGTTCCAGAACAGCTTCTGGATCCTCGGCCGCTTCTCGATGTCTTCGTTCATCGGGTAGAAGTCGCCTGCGAGGCGCGCCACGACAGGACGGGCCGTCGTCAGCGAGCTCAGGAACAGAGCGGCGATCACACCGTCGGTGATGGCCGGCTGCAAGAAGTAGATGAACGTGCTGCCGCTCGCGAACGCCATGATGGTCTTGGCCGTGAGGCCGACCATCGTGATCACGAGCAGGCCCGACATCCGGCGCTTGGTCGACAGCCGCCAGGCCATCGAGCCGTAGCACCACAGCAGGGCGGCGATGAGCGCGGTCCAGACGTTGCCGACCGTCATGCACAGGTAGAACAGGATGCTGGGTACGACGTTGGCCATCAAGATCGACAGGCCGAGGTGGCGAACGATCGCCGCGATGTGCGGCCGCTCGTGCTCAGCCATCACGCCATCGCCTCCTAGCCGGTGATTGATGTTCGATACCCGCGAACTGCCTACTTGAAGTGTCGGAGTCTTACCTGAAGGTCTTGACCGCCATTGCTGAACGTCTTCTGAGCGGCGGTGAAACTCCGAGCGTCAGTCGCACAACGATTCGTCGACGACAAAGTGATGCGGAGCAGGGCGGGCACGAACTCGCGCTCGTCGCGAGCGTCGTGAACTCACCGGGCGGGTGCCCGAGCGGGGAATCAGCGAAGACAACAGCAGCGCCGGTCCGGAGCACGTGGTGCTCGGACCGGCGCTGCTGGGAAGCGCGGTGAGGTCGCCTCAGGCGAGGCGGACGTTCTCCGCCTGCGGGCCCTTCTGGCCCTGCGTGGTGTCGAACTCGACGGTCGCGCCCTCATCGAGGGTCTTGTAGCCGTCGGACTGGATCGCGCTGAAGTGGACGAAAACGTCCGGCGAGCCATCGGACGGGGCGATGAAGCCGTAGCCCTTCTCGGAGTTGAACCACTTGACGGTGCCTTGTGCCATTGCTGATCCTCGCGTGCGACGCCCCGCAGTGCGGGACTTGGTCGCCGCGGATGCCTTCCCGAGTGGAAAGCAAACAAGCCCGCGGGAGATCCCGCGAGCTTGCACCAACGAGAACTGCGACCTGCAGGCAAGACAGTAACAGTTTTCTGGCCTGTCAAGCGGGCCAACTCCCCGGTAAGTCGATCTTCGACCCGCAACGATGCTCGGTTTCGGAGCGCTGGATCGGCTCGCGGAGAGCGAAAGCGAGCCGGTGACCGCATAGCGGGGTCTCTGGCGATCTGCCTGACCGCCGTGTCAGGGTTGGGGCATGACCACCGAGCTCAGCCCGGACCTGTTCCTGCCGGATCCGGAGCCGCGCGAGGTCCGGTACACGGTGATCTCGGTCGACGACCACGTGGTCGAACCGCCGCACCTGTTCGCCGGCCGGGTGCCCGCGGCGCTGGCCGAACGGGCGCCGCACATCATCGAGACCTCGCGGGGTTACCAGATCTGGGAGTTCGAGGGCAAGAAATACAGCCAGGTCGGCATGAACGCCGTCGCGGGCCGCCGCCCGGACTCGGTGACCATGGAGCCGTTCCGCTTCGACCAGATGCGGCCGGGCTGTTACGACGTCGATGCCCGGGTCGCCGACATGGACATCAACGGTGTCTGGGCATCGATGAACTTCCCGTCGCAGATCACCGGCTTCTGCGGTCGGGTCTTCTTCGACGCCGCCGATCGCGATCTCGGCCTCGCGTGCATCCGGGCGTGGAACGACTGGCTGTTCGAGGAGTGGTACACCCCCCACCCGACGCGAATCATCCCGATGGGCATCACCTACCTCGCCGACCCGGCGCTCGCCGCGGCGGAGATCCGGCGTAACGCGGAACGCGGCTTCACATCCGTCACGTTCCCCGAGCGGCCGCACGAGATCGGCTTGCCGTCACTGTGGGAGGCGAGCCACTGGGACCCGATCATCGCGGCATGTGTCGAGACCGACACCGTGGTCTCGTTGCATGTCGGGAGCGCGGGCATGCCGGCACTGCCGGCCGGCTCCCCCGCCGTCCAGCTGTCCGCGACGTTGTTCGGCCAGCAGTCGCTCGGTGCCTGCGCTGAGTGGCTGTGGTCGCCGTACCCCGTCAACAACCCGACGTTGAAGA
>JAFAZI010000152.1 GCA_019239875.1 Frankiaceae bacterium | reverse complement strand
GGCGTGGCGACGCCGATCCACCTCGGCCGCACGATGACGACGTTCGAGATCGTGATCAGCGACGAGCAGGACCGCCGGGTCTGTACGGCGAGGCTCACGTGCCTGATCCGGGAGGCGCGGCCCAGCTAGCGGTCTAGTCGACCTGGTCGACCGCCATCCGCTTCGACTGCTGCACCGGCAGCGACCGTGGCAGACGGGTCCGTAGCCGCATCGCATCGGCGAACAGTGCTGGGACGCGATCGGCCGACAGTCGGCGGCGTAGCACTGACACCGGCGCGATCCGTCGTACGACGACCGGCGCGAACCCCAGCCGCGCGTAGAACCGGCTGGCGTCGCGCAGCGACGGGTACACGCTGGCGGCGATGTGATCGATGTGGCGCTCGTTCGCGAAGTCCACGGCGGTCGCGACGAGCGCGTGCCCGACGCCTCGATGCCGGCTCGAGCGGGCGACCACGATGTGTGCGATCTGGACCACCTTGGCGTCCGACAACGGGTCGGGCTGGGTGACCTGCAGGACCGCCATTCCCACCGGTTCACCGTCCGCAGCAGCGATCACCACGCGGCACAGCGGATCGGTCAGGACACCAGGAAGCCGGCCGCGGATGTCGATCGCGGTGACGGGGTTGACCGCGCGCTCGGCGCGGCCGCCGACCACTCGGAGCTCGTCCCACAGCGACAGCAGGACCGGAAGATCGTCATGGGTGGCGACGCGGGTGAGCACCTGGGTATGCGACACCCGGCAACCTCCGACTGGGACGGTGTGTTAGCCGAACCGTAGCGCCGAATCCTGAACGCCGCGACGGAGGGTGCCCAACCGGGACCCCCGTTGACCGGCAAGATCGGCCCCGACTACTTTTGTCGCACAGCCCGGCACCTAGTAGACAACGTGCGCACTCGGGGAAGGTGCGGACGGTACCAACAGTGCCGGGCTTCTTCGCGCCCGCCGCCAGCCGGCCGACGCGCCGCGAAGTCCTACGACGCGATCTCCTCGCCGAGGTACGCCGCACGCACGCGGTCATCAGCCAGCAGTTCCTGGCCGGTGCCGTTGAGAACGATCTCTCCGGTCTCGAGCACGTAGCCGCGATCCGCGATCGCCAGCGCCTGGGCCGCGTTCTGCTCCACCAGCAGAACCGTGACGCCCTGGCGGTTGATCTCGCCGATGATGTCGAAGATCTGCGCGACGATCATCGGCGCCAGGCCCATCGAGGGCTCGTCGAGCAGGATCAGGCGCGGCTTGCCCATCAGTGCCCGCGCGATCGCCAGCATCTGCTGCTCGCCACCCGACAGCGTCCCGCCCGTCTGCTTCAACCGCTCCTTGATTCGCGGGAACAGGTCGAGGACGCGTGCAAGATCGTCCTGGTCGGTCCGCTTGAAGCGGTACGCGCCCATCTCGAGGTTCTCGGCGACGCTCATCCGCGGGAAGACGTGCCGACCCTCGGGCACGTGGCAGATGCCGAGGCCGATGAGCTCGTGCGCCGGCAAGCCGTCGATCCGCTGTCCGTCGTACGTGATGGAGCCCGCGGTCGGTCGCAGCATGCCCGAGACCGCTCGCTGCGTGGTCGTCTTGCCCGCACCGTTCGCGCCGAGCAGGGCCACGATCTCCCCCTCGATGACGTCGAACGACACTTCCTTGAGCGCCCGGATCGCGCCGTACTTCACCTCGATCGCGTCAACCTGCAGCAGGGTTCCGCCGACCTCGCGCTCCGGCTGGTCAGAACCTTCGACGACCTCTAGCTTCTTTCCCGCCGGGCCGGTCGAATCGTCGTCGGTGGCGCCGAGGTACGCCGCGATGACGGTCGGGTCCTGCTGGATGTCCTGCGGTGTGCCTTCCGCGATCTTGCCACCGAAGTTCAGTACGACGATCCGGTGCGCGATCGACATGACGAGCTTCATGTCGTGCTCGATCAGCAGCACGCTGATGTTGCGCTCGACGTTGATGCGCGAGATCAGCTGCGCGAGCTCGCGCTTCTCGACCGGCGTCGTACCGGCGGCCGGCTCGTCGAGCAGCAGCACGCCGGGATTCGTGCCAAGCGCACGCGCGATCTCCAGCCGCCGCTGCTCGCCGTAAGCGAGCGAACCGGCGAGGTCATTCGCCCGCTCCGAGAGTCCGACGTCACGGAGCAGATCCATCGCCTGGTCCGTGGAGATCCGCTCCTCGCGTCGCTGCCAGGGCATGCCGAGCATCGCCGCGATTGGGCCCGATCGCTGCCGGGTCTCGATGCCGATCTTGACGTTCTCGAGCGTCGTGAGCGCCGGGAAGAGCCGGATGTTCTGGAACGTGCGGGCGACCCCCATGTGATTGATGACGTGGGTCTGCTTGCCGATGACGCTCACGGGGTCGGCGCCGGGCCGACCCGACAGCATGACCCGACCCTCCTGCGGCTCGTACACGCCCGTCAACGAGTTGAACAGCGACGTCTTGCCCGCGCCGTTCGGTCCGATGACGGCGAGGATCTCGCCCCGCCGCATCTGCATCGAGACGTCGTTGAGACTGACAACACCTCCGAAGCGCAGCGTGACGTTTTGGATGTCGAAGACGACGTCGTTGTCTTCCATCACAGCGCTCCCGCTGCCGGGACAGCGGCCACTTCGGCGCTGTCCGTGCCGCCGAGCCCGCCGAGCTCGGCCCGGCGTCGCTTCGCGGGGATCAGTCCTGCCGGCCGGAAGATCATCATGATCATCACGACCGCACCGATCCACATCTGGCTGTCCGGCAGCGGCACCTGCGATTGCAGGAAATACGGCAGCCAGGTGAGGACCGCCGCTCCCGCGACGGCGCCTGCCAGGGAACCCATGCCACCGAACACGACGTACGCGACGATGAGGATCGACTCCTGCAGACCGAAGTTCGACGGGTCGAAGTAGCCGATGGTCGATCCGGAGAACACGCCGGCAACACCGGACGTCGAAGCGCCGATCGCGAACGCCAGAAGCTTTGCCCGCGTGGTGCGGATCCCCGTCGCCTGCGCCGCGACCTCATCCTCACGAATCGCCGCCCATGCCCGGCCGGTCCGGGAGTTCTCGAGTCGATGGAACGCGAACATGGTGATGCCGAGCAGCACTAGCAGCAGATACCAGTAGGGCAAGCTGTCGAGTCCCCACACGACGTGGAGCGGACCGACGTGGATAGCGGGGTGGGGTGGACGTGGGCCGATCGGGCCGCCGGTCAGGTTGCCCGGGTTGTTGATCGCGAACAGCTGGACGATCTCACCGAAGCCGAGCGTCACGATCGCGAGGTAGTCGCCGCGCAATCGCAGCGTCGGGAAGCCCAGCAGCACGCCGGCGATCAGGCAGGCGACGATCGCTAGTGGAATCACCCACAACGGTGAGAGGTGCAGCCAGTCCGGTGGTTTGAGCGGCAGCGCACCGGCGAAGAACGCCGCGCTGTACGAGCCGATGCCGAAGAACGCGATGTATCCCAGGTCGAGCAGACCAGCCCAACCGACGACGACGTTGAGGCCGACAGCAAGCAGCAGGTAAGCCGCGATCTGGGTGACGACCACGGTCTGCCAGTCGAGGGGCAAGGTCGGCGGGTAGAAGAGCACGAACGCGACCGAGGCGACGACGACGGATCGGTTGATCGCCGATCCCGATGTGCCGGGTGCAGCGCCGACCTGGTCGCTCGAGACTGTCGCGGCGCGTTTCGGGCGACGGGTCGCCTGGACGGCCAGCAGGCCGCCACCGCACATCAACGAAAAGGCGAGGCAGGCCAGCCATCCACCGGCGCCGAGATTTGCCCAGAACTTGCCGTACTCCGGGGCGGCGTGAGTACCCGTGGTCGTGATCTTGTCCAGCGAGATCACGGTCAGGATCACGCTCACCAGACCCAATGCCGCACCGATCGCGCTCACCGGGCGCAGCCTGAGGTACGCCCCGGCGATGACCGCCACAGCAGTCACGGCGAACAGCACCGGCCCCAGCCAGGCCAGGTACATCGCCGCGGGCTGCGCCAACCCGGTGCCTTTGAACTGAACCTGGGTGGCGTGAAAGTGCCAGTCCTTCTGCTGCGGAGCGAACCACGAGGTCCCGAAGAATGAGAGCAGTCCGAGCAGGAGGCCGGCAGCCGCGAGCGGAAGGCCGGGGCGCCAATCAAGGACACGCTCGATCGCCTCGCGGGGAGCCGCGACATCAGCCGTCGACCTGACCACGATGAGACCAGAAAGAGCGAAGACGAAGTAGCCGATCGTGGTTGAGAAGACACCGAGTGAGTGGTCGATCCCGCCGCCGAAGTTCACCATCTGCGAGTGCGCGATGAACACGATCACCCCGACGGCCAGGCCGTAGGCGAGCTCGAGGTAGCCGAGTACGGCGCGCCGCGTCGCGACCGCAGCTCCGCCGAGCACGACGGCCACGGCGAGCAGGACCCACCCAGTCGGAGCGAAGTAGAACTTGACGAGAGTCGGAGCGCCACTCGAGTGCCCGACCGCCGTGCTCACCTTGCTGAACTTGCCGAGCGGGTCGTACCACTTCAGCAATGTCATCCCGACGCCGGCAAACACCATGCCCGTCGCCACCGTGACAGCACCTGGATTGGTGACGCGGTCGCTGATTCGGTCCCAGAACGTCATCAGCGCGAAGACCGCGACGCCCAGCAACAGGAACGTGACGAGGCGGCCCGGTGCGGTCGCTGCGTTGAAGGAGAGCCCGAAGTCGGACTGGCTGCCTTCCTGGTTGCCCACCATCAGACACCCGATGAAGCCGCCGAACAGGCAAGCAGCCAAGCGCTTGAGGAGCGGGAGATGCGGCCGGAGCTGGGACATCAGTCCGCCGGCTGAGGGGTTCGCCGCGCTCATGC
>JAFAZI010000111.1 GCA_019239875.1 Frankiaceae bacterium | reverse complement strand
TAGAGCGGCTGTCCGCGGTGGTCCCGGAAGATGTAGACGCCCGGGCAGTCCGGAAGGCCGTCAGCGAGGTAGCGCTTTCGTCGCTGCGCCGTCGTCGCGAGGCCGTTGAACGAGACGAGCTCCTCGTAGGTGTTGACGCCGAGGTTTCCCAACCGTTCCAACAAGCCGTGCAGCACGTCGACCGTGGCCTGAGCGTCCGCGAGGGCCCGGTGGCATGGCGTGGTCGACGTACGGAACAACTTCGCCAGGGTCGACAGCTTGCAGTTCGGCGCCTCGTCGCGGTTGAGGACCCGCCGGGCGAGGCGGGCGGTGTCGACGGAGGCGAAGCCCGGCCAGGGGATCGACAACGACTCGCAGCCGGCGCGCAGGAAGCCCACGTCGAACGGCGCGTTGTGCGCGACCAGGACGCTGTCCCTGGCCCACTCCAAGAACGCCGGGAGCACCGCCGGCAGCCGTGGCGCGGTTGCGACCATCGCGTCGGTGATGCCGGTCAGCACGGCGATGAACGGCGGGACGGCCATCTGCGGGTTGACGAGGGTCTGGAACTCGCCGAGCACCTGACCGCCGCGGACCTTGACGGCACCGATCTCGGTGATCGCGGAACCAGCAGGAGAGCCGCCGGTGGTCTCGAGGTCGACGACGACGAAGGTGACGTCGCGCAGCGGCATCCCGAGCTCGTCGAAGGTGCCCTGGACACCGACGGCGCCGTGGTGGGGAACACCCGGCGCGCTCAACATGCCTCGAACCGTAAGAGCGACCACTGACATCGCCAGGTCAGGCGCGCCGAGTCAACCCCGTTTCGCCATTCAGGGGTGAGTGTGCCGGACACGCCGTGGCGCCTTGCCGCTTGGAGGTGTGTGCCGTTGACGGTGTTCTGGCACCGCTAACGGCACACACCTCCGGTCAGTCACGGCCAGAAGCGACGCGGCGATTTCTTGTCAGACCCCCGCTCTACGGTTCGTGGCAGTTGATGCAGAGGTCGAACGAAGGAGCTCGAGATGATCATCGATTGCGACAGTTGCGAAGTGCGCAACATCGCCTGCGACGACTGTGTCGTGTCGGTGTTGCTTGCCGCGCCGCCCGCGATTGACTCGGGCGACATCGAATGGAGCGAGGACGAGTCCGGTGCCCTTCGCGCGCTGGCGGCCGGCGGCTTGGTGCCGCCATTGCGGATGAAAGGTCACGGGTTGCACCAAACCGGCTCGGCCACAGGCTGATGCTGGTGTGACGGGTGTTAAAGATCAGGGTCGCTGTCCGAATTTGATCACGACGCGCCGAGAAAAGTTGTGGACCCCCGCGTTGCGCCACCTCGGAGAGTCGTTAGAGTGTGACCCAGCCGTTACCGAGAACGTCGCTACCCGGCGACGGGGTGACAGCTACCGCCGAGTCGCAGCCGGACCCCCTCCGGCTCGAGCCGGGGACCCATTCCCCTTGGGGTGAATCGGGACCTCGACAGAGTGCCGCATGCGGCACTTTGGCGAAGTCCCGTAGGGCGAAACTTCCCGCCCGAACCCGTCAGCTCACCCGGTAGGCGGTTGAGGAAGAAGGAGACCCGCCTACTGTGGCGAGTAGCTCTTTTCTGAGCGTCCGTGCCCGTTTGACCCGCTTTCGCCTCCCCGTGGTGGCGCTGACCGCTGCCGCTGCGGCAGTCGTCGTCATGCCCGCCGGGGTCGGATCCGCGTCGCCGGCAGCGCACCCGACGACGATTGCAGCGGCCCAGGCTCGGGTCGCCGCTCTCAACGATCGAGCCGAGCAGCTCACCGAGGCCTACAACACGGCCACGGGCGTGCTCTCGACCCTGCAGCGCAAGGAGCGGATCACCAACCGCCAGCTCTCGCACGACCGGGCGCAGCTGACGAAGGTGACGAAGGTCCTGTCCGCAGGCGCGGCGGCGGCGTACAAGAGCGGGGGGCTCGACCCCACGATCTCCCTCGTCACCTCGGGTACGGCGCAGACCTTCCTCGACCAGACCTCCAGCCTCACCGAGGTCGCCCGCTACGAGGCGACCGCGGTCTCGACCGCCAGCGCCGCCCAGCGCGACGTCGCGGCCGCCGAGAAGATCCATTCGGCGCAGGTGGCGCAGGAGCACAAGATCGTCTCCTCCCTTGCCAGCCAGAAGAGTCAGATCAACTCGCTGCTCAACCAGGCGCAGGCGGTGCTGAGCCACCTGAAGGCCGCGCAGCGTGCCCGCATCGCCGCTCAGCAGCAGGCAACGGTCCAGCACGCGGTGGCACAGCGCACGTCGTACCACCCGCCGGCTTACACCGGCGCGGCCGCGGGCCAGGCCGCGGTTGCGGTCAAGTTCGCGTACGCCCAGCTCGGCAAGCCCTACGTGTGGGGCGGCGCCGGCCCCAACAGCTTTGACTGCTCAGGTCTGACGATGCGGGCGTGGGGCGCAGCGGGTGTGAGCCTGCCGCACAGCGCGGCTGGCCAGCAGGGGATGCTCCACTCGGTATCACTGTCGGCGATGCAGCCTGGCGACCTGGTCTTCTACGGCAGCCCGGCCTACCACGTGGCCATCTATATCGGCGGCGGCCGCCAGATCGCCGCACCGCACACGGGCACCGTCGTACAGATCCAGTCGGTCAGCGGCGCGACGAGCGCTGGACGGCCGTAGCCGGGTTTCACGCTCGAACCGGCCGCCGATCGGCCGGTCCGCGGCGTCCTAACTCGCCCCAGGGCTTGTGACGGGCGTGGCGGACGGGGCACACTTCATCCGGTGGGACATCCTGGTCCCGTTCCGGGAGGTCCGCGCGTGCGCCAGTTGGAAGTCGTCGCAGTAAGCGACGACGGCACGTACGTGCTGCTTGCCAGCGACGAGAACGCCGCGCGCGCCACCCATGCCCTCCGTATCGACAACCGGCTCCACGCCGCGATCCGGGGCGAGCTCGACGACTCCGACGAGCGCCGCGAGAGCGAGCTCTCGCCCCGGGACATTCAGGCGCGGCTACGTGCGGGTGAGACGACCGAGGCGGTCGCGAAGGCCGCGAAGGTCCCGGTGTCCCGAGTCATGCGGTACGCCGGTCCGGTCATCTCCGAGCGGGACCGGATCGTCGGTCAGGCGCAGGCCGCCGTGCTGCAACGCTCGCGGGGCCCGGAGCTCAGCACGCCGCTCGGCGAGGTCGTCGAGCGGCGGCTTGCCGCCACTGCGGGCCTGCGCCCAGAGACCGTCGTCTGGACTGCCCGCCGACGTGACGACGGTGCCTGGGTGGTCGAGCTCAGCTACACCGCTCGCGGTGGCTCGCGGACCGCGTCGTGGCTCTGGGAGCCCGGTGAGCGTGAGATCAGTTCGCTCAACAGCCTCGCGACCCGGCTGGGTGCTGAGGACGCGCCGAGTGGCCGGCGCCGTGCCGCTCGGCCGTCGGCGCCTCGTGCCGCAGCGCCGAAGCCAACGCCGCGACGCAAGGCAGCCGCCGCGCGCAAGACCGCGGTTCGCACGGCGGTGGCCCGCAAGGCAGCACCGAAGCCCGTCGCCAAGCGCGCTGCGGCGAAGCCGGTCACGAAATCCGCCACCAAGCGATCGGCTGGCACGCCGGCGGCGACCGCCAAGCGGACGACCGCGAAGCGCGTCCCGGCCAAGGCAGCACCGAAGCCACCGGCGAAGCGCACCGCCACCCGCGCCGCGAAATCAGCCGCGGCGCCGCGCCGAAAGCCACGTCCGGAGCCGAGGCTGATCGAGCCGCAGGTGAAGCGGGGGAAGGACGGCCGGGTCGAGATCCCCTCGTGGGACGACGTCCTGCTAGGCGTGCAGGCTCCGGCGGCCTCGCGGGGTCGCCGGCGGTCGTGAGCGATTCGCTCGCGCCGGTCGCCGGTGATGCCGGACCCCAAGTGCCGCAGAGCGGACGCAAGCGAGAGCTGCTGATCGTCCTCGGCTGCCTCGTGGCCATGCTGGCGGGGGGTTTCGGCGCCGCGGGCATCTTCCAGCCGAGCGCGTCGTCGAGCGACCGAGACCGAAGCTCGGCATCCGGTGATCGTGCGTTCGCTCAGCTCGAGCAAGCCGACGCGGCGCGTCTGAAGGCTGTGCAAGACCTGCTCAGGATCCGGTCGCAGGCGATCCTCCATCACGATCGCCGGGCCTTCGTCTCGACGCTGGACCCGAAATCCGCCGCGTTCCGCCTTAACCAGAAGCAGATGTTCGGCAGCCTCAAGCGGGTGCACTTCGCGAGCTGGTCCTACACCCTCGGCGGCACCGGTGCGCAGGCGCCGGCGGCCGCGCGGCGCCGCTACCGGGCACCGACGTGGATCCCAGTAGACCTCCACGTCCACTATCGCCTCACCGGCTTCGACAAGCAGCCGACGAACCTCCCGCAGTACCCGACGTTCGTCGAGCGGTCAGGCCACTGGTATCTCGCCTCGCTCACGGACCTGCGGCACGAGCACTCGGCGACCGACATCTGGGACTACGCGCCCGTTCACGTGATCCGGCGCCACGACGTACTCGTGTTGGGGCCGAAGGAGGAGCTCGCCACGATGGCGCTGGTCGCGGACCAGGCGCAAGCGGCGATTCCGCGGGTCAGTGCGGTGTGGGGAAGGGATTGGGCACGGCGAGTGGTGATCATCGTGCCGTCGACGCAACGGGAGATGGCCGAGATCACCGACGACCACCAGAATCTGAACCACATCGCCGCGCTCACCAGTTCCGAGTTCACGATCACCGGCGCGGGGCGGGCGCCGGTCGGAGACCGGGTGACGATCAACCCGACGAACTGGCCGACCTTCGGCACGCTTGGCGCTTCGATCGTCATCACTCACGAGCTCACACATGTCGCGACCCGCGCGCAGACCGGGACCCAGACGCCGAAATGGCTGTCCGAAGGTTTCGCGGACTACGTCGGCTTTCGGGAGGCCGGCGTGCCGACCAGCCTGGTCGCGGCGGAGCTGTCTGGCCGGATCCACTCTGGGCATCCAGTCCGCCAGCTGCCCTCTGATCGGGCCTTCCGAGGCGGCGCGACGTTGCTGCCAGAGGCCTACGAGTCGTCCTGGCTTGCGTGCCGCTACCTTGCCGAACATTACAGCCAAGGCAAGCTCGTCAGGTTCTACCGGGCGGTCGGTGCCTCGGACGCTGAGCGGCACCAGGCCATCACCACCGCGCTGCGCCGCGTCTTCGGCCTGCGCCCCCAGGAGTTCCTGTCCGCCTGGCGCGGTTATGTGACCGCGCAGCTCGGCTGATGCCGTCGCGGCTGCTGGTCGTCACGAACGACTTCCCACCCCGGCCGGGCGGGATCCAGTCATTCGTGCACGGCATCGTGTCGCGGTTGCCAGCCGACGACGTCGTGGTGATGACCTCGCGGTGGCGCGGCTGGGAAGAGTGGGACGGGACACAGCCGTTCGCGGTGGTGCGTCACGACACGTCGGTCCTCCTGCCCACCGCCGGCGTGCAGCGGCACGCCGTCAAGCTGTTGCGGGACAACGAATGTGACGCCGTGTGGTTCGGCGCGGCGGCGCCGCTCGGATTGCTCGCACCCGCGCTTCGTGACGCCGGTGCCGCCCGGATCGTGGCGACCACACATGGCCATGAGGTGGGGTGGGCGGCGTTACCGGCAGCCCGGATGCTGCTGAAGCGGATCGCATCCAAGGTCGACGTGATGACCTACCTCGGTGAGTACACGAGGAGTCGACTCGCGAGGGCGATCGCGCCGTACGACGGCAAGCTCCACCGCCTGGTCCCGGGCGTGGACAGCCGTGCGTTCACCCCGAACGCGGGGGGCGCGGCCAAGCGTGCGGAGCTCGGACTCGCCGACCGGCCGGTGATCGTCAGCGTCTCGCGACTCATGCCGCGCAAGGGCCAGGACCGCTTGATCGCGGCGCTGCCCGCCATCCGCGAGCGGGTACCCGACACGGCACTTGTTCTCGTCGGCGGTGGACCTTCGCGGGACCGGTTGCGCTCGCTCGCCGAGTCGAAGGGCGTCGCCGATCACGTCGTCTTCGCCGGCTCCGTCGAGCACGAGGCGCTTCCGGCGTGGTTCGGGGTGGGCGACGTCTTCGCGATGCCATGCCGGGAGCGGCTCGGCGGCCTCGACGTCGAAGGTCTGGGCATGGTGTTCCTCGAGGCGGCCGCATGTGGCCTGCCGGTTGTGGCCGGCACCTCCGGCGGCTCGGTCGACGCTGTCATCGACGGTGAGACCGGCCGGCTCGTGGGCGGCGAGGACGTCGGCGAGATCGTCGAGGCGATCAGCGGGCTGCTGCTCGACCCAGCGACAGCCAAGGCGATGGGCGCCCGCGGCCGCGAGTGGGTCCGTGAGAAGTGGTCGTGGGACTCGACCGTTCGCGACTTGCTGAGGTACTACTCCTTCGATCCGGAGTAGATGTCCGCCACCTGCTTGTCGTACTGCTCGAGCACGACGTTCCGCTTTACCTTGAGCGACGGCGTGAGCAAACCGTTCTCCACCGTCCAGTCGTCGCCGAGGATCCGGAACGCCTTGATCGCCTCAGCCTTCGACACCGCCTTGTTCGTCTCGGTGATGGCCGCCTCGATGTCGGCTTTCAGATCGGGGTCGTCCGTGAGGTCCGCGACGGTCGCCGAGTCCGCCTTGTTGTGGGACTTCTTCCAGTCGGGGAAGGCCTCCTCGTCGATGGTGACGAGTACGGCGATGAACGGCTTCTGGTCGCCGACCACCAGGCACTGGCTCACCAGCGGGTTGGCGCGGAGCCGGTCCTCGAGCACGGCGGGCGCGACGTTCTTGCCGCCTGCCGTGACAATGAGCTCCTTCTTGCGACCGGTGATCGTCAGGTAGCCGTCGTCGTCGAGCTTTCCGATGTCCCCGGTGTGGAACCAGCCGTCGTCGAGCGCCTCAGCAGTCGCCTTGTCATTGTTGTGGTAGCCGCCGAAGACGTTGCCGCCCTTGAGCAGGATCTCGCCGTCGTCGGCGATGCGGACGGTGCAGCCGGGGATGGGGCGGCCGACGGTGCCAACCCGCATCGCGTCCGGACGGTTCACGGTGGCTCCGGCCGTCGTCTCGGTCAGGCCGTAGCCCTCGTAGATCGGGACGCCGCAGCCGCGGAAGAAGTGGCCGAGTCGCGCGCCCAGCGGGGCACCGCCGGAGATCGCTCCGACCGCTTGGCCGCCGAGCGCTGCCCGCAACTTGGAGTACACCAGTGCGTCGAAGACTCGATGTGGCACCTCGAGCACGGCGCGCCGTAGCGGGTTGCCGTCGAGGGATTCGCTGTAGCCGATCGCGACCTTCTCCGCGAGATCGAAGATCGCTCCCTTGCCGTCGGCGTGCGCCCGTTGCTTCGCGGTGTTGTAGACCTTCTCGAACACGCGCGGGACCGACAGCACGAAGGTCGGCTTGAACGCCGCGAGGTCGGGCAGCAGGTTCTTGATGTCGGCCGTGTGGCCGAGCCGGACGCCGCTCTGCACGCAGCCGACCTGGATGATCCGCGCGAACACGTGGGCCAGCGGAAGAAACAGCAGTGTCGACTGGTCGTCGCCGAACATCTCGTCGAGGCCTTCGGTGGTCGAGATGGCATCGAACAGGAAGTTGCGATGGGTGAGCTCGCAGCCCTTCGGTCGGCCGGTCGTACCCGACGTGTAGATGATGGTGGCGAGACACTCCGGGTTGAGCGTGCGACGGCGCTGTTCGACGTCGTCGGCGCTGACCCCCTTGCCGGCCGCGACGAGCTCCTCGATCGCGCCGGCGTCGATGCCCCAGACGTTGCGCACGTCGGTGAGCGAGGATTTGACCTCGTCGTACGCCTTGTGATGACTGTCGCTTTCGAGAAACACCGCCACGGCGCCCGAGTCGCTGACGATCCACTCGACCTGCTCCGGGGACGAAGTCTCATAAATCGGGACAGGTACGGCGCCCGCTGTCCAGATCGCGTAGTCGAGCAAGGTCCACTCGTAGCGGGTGGCCGACATGATGCAGACCCGCTCGCCGGGCTCGATCCCCGAGGCGATCAGCCCGGCCGCGACCGCGGTGACCTCGTTGTTGAACTCCTTGGCGGTCACCGGCTGCCAGCCGCCGTCGACCTTGCGGGAGAACAGCACCTTGTCGGGCGTCTCCGCGGCGTGCCCGACGATCGGATCCGTCAGGTTCGCGTCGTCGGGGATGCGGAACTCCGCGGGCACTGAGTACTCGGACACGAACTCTCCTCGACCGTTACCGATCCGTTGCAGACCGTGGAACCGCAACGCTAGCCCCGAACAGCGCGATTCGACAGTGACCTTCGGCCAATCGGCGTACCGTTCAGTCCTCCGATGAATCTGCCGAGAAGTACCTCGTGAGCGATGTGCGTTGTCGCGCGTGCGGCGCCACCGTGCCCAGTGGGGCGCAGTGGTGCTCACTGTGCTTTGCCGATCTTCGAGCGCCGGAACCGGTCCGCGCTCCGGAACCCGTCCGCGAGGCCGTGACGGTTCCGGCGGCCGCTGTGACCGAGCCTCTTGCCCGGTTGTCCCAGCCGGCGCCGACGCAGGCGCCGCCAGCGTCCGCAGCATCCGCGCTGGACCCGCCTGCTGCCTTGGCTTCGGCGGCGGCGACTGCGCCGATGGGCTCGCCGAAGCAGGCGAGCTGGCCGTGTCCGCGCTGCGGGGCGCAGGTGCCGCTCGAGCTCGATGCGTGCACGGATTGCGGGGCATCCTTCCTCGCTGGCGCGACGGCTCGGACCAGCACCAAGCTCCCGGTGGTCGGCGACATCGGCCGCATGTCCCAGGGTCAGCGCCTGATGATGGGCGTCGGCGCCGCCGTCGTGATCATGATGGTGTTCTTCGTCGTCGTGGAGATCGCAAGCCACGTCTTCTGACCGTCGGCCGCGGTTTCGTAGGCTTCGTCCATGCGGGTGCACGTGGTCTCAGACGTCCACGGCCACAGCGACGCGCTCGCGACGGCTGGTGACGGCGCCGACGCGCTGATCTGTCTGGGCGACCTCATCCTGTTCCTCGACTACGACGACGCGGGTGGCGGCATCTTTGCCGAGCTGTTCGGTGCCGATGCCGCGACCAAGCTCATCGAGCTACGAACCGCCCGGCGGTTCGACGACGCGCGCGAGTTCTCCCGAGGGCTGTGGGAGAAGGTCGGCGATCGACAGACGGTGATCGAAGGCGCGGTACGCCGCCAGTACGCGGAGCTGTTCGGCGTCATGCCCACGCCCGCCTACGTCACCTACGGCAACGTCGACGTCCCGTTGCTGTGGCCGGACTACGCCCGGGACGGCGTCCAGGTTCTGGACGGGCAGACGACGGAGATCGGTGGCCGTCGCTTCGGCTTCATCGGCGGGGGGCTGCGGACGCCGATGCACACGCCGTATGAGATCTCCGACGACGACTATGCCGCGAAGGTCGCCGCGGTCGGCGCCGTCGACGTCCTGTGCTGCCACATCCCCCCGGACGTCCCAGAGCTGCTGTACGACGTGGGTGCACGCCGGATGGAGCGCGGGAGCGTCGCCGTACTCGACGCCATCCGAGACACGCAGCCGGACCTCGTCCTGTTCGGACACGTGCACAATCCGCTCGCGCAGCGGACCCGAATCGGGCGCACGGAGTGCGTCAACGTCGGCCACTTCCGTGGCCGCGGTACGCCGTACGTGTTGACGTGGTGAGCGCCCGCTCGCGCTAGGGTGCCGCAGAACGGGGTTCCGTCGAGGTGAGGTGTCCGTGGTCGAGAAGGCCAGCTCCAGCATCACGATCAACGCCGACAAGGCCGCCATCATGGCCGTGATCGCCGACTTCGAGGCCTACCCCGAGTGGTCGACCGCGATCAAACAGGTCACGGTCGACGAGGTCGGCGACGATGGTCGTGGCACGCAGGCGACCTTCACCCTCGACGCGGGGGTTCTCAAGGACACGTACACCCTGGCCTACACGTGGAGCGGTGACGATCAGGTCGAGTGGACCTTGGTCAAGGGGACGACGATGCGCTCCCAGGAGGGCAGCTACGAGCTCGCCGAATCGGGCGGGGTGACCGAGGTGACCTACCGCCTGGCGGTCGACCTCAAGGTGCCGATGCTCGGCATGTTCAAGCGCAAGGCTGAGAAGATGATCATGGACACTGCGCTGAAGGGTTTGAAGAAGCGGGTGGAGTCCGCGTAGCCCAGATTTCCCGCAGCGGAACCCCGTAGCCTGTCCCGATGCGAATCCTGCTGTTCACCGGCAAGGGTGGGGTCGGAAAGACGACGACCGCCGCGGCGACGGCTGCACTCGCAGCATCACGTGGCAGCAAGACGCTCGTGCTCTCCACCGATCCGGCGCACTCGCTCGCTGACGCCTTCGGCGTCGAGCTGGGCGCCGAGCCGACCGAGGTCGACACGGGCCTCTACGGGCAGCAGGTCGACACCCAGCGGGCCTTCGAGGCCAGCTGGCGCGAGGTGCAGCACTACATGCGAGACGTGCTCGAGCAGGGCGGCGTCGACCCGCTCGAGGCGGAGGAGCTGACCGTCCTGCCGGGCGCCGAAGAAGTGCTGGCGCTGCTCGAGCTCCGGCAGCAGGTCGCAGGTGGCCGCTGGGACACCGTGGTTGTCGACTGCGCGCCGACCGGCGAGACGTTGCGGCTCCTCGCGCTGCCCGAGGCGCTGCGCTGGTGGATGCACCGGATGTTCCCGGCAGAGCGGCGCGTGATGCGGACGCTTCGGCCGGTGCTCACACACCTCGCGGGGCTGCCGTTCCCGCCGGACTCGGTGTTCGGCGCCGTCGAGCGGCTGTCCAACGAGCTCGCAGAGGTGCGAGAGCTCCTCATCGACCCGGTCACGACCTCGGTGCGGCTGGTGCTGACCCCGGAGTCGGTCGTCGTCGCCGAGGCGCGCCGCACCCTGACCTCGCTCTCGCTCTACGGCTACCGGGTTGACGGCGTGGTCGCGAACCGCGTGTTCCCTGATGACGCCACTGACGACCCGTGGCGCGCGGGCTGGGTCGAGGCGCAGCGGGCGCAGCTCTCAGAGGTCGACGCGTCATTCCCCGGCCTGCCGGTGTGGCGGTCGGCGTACGCCGCTGCCGAGCCGGTAGGGCTGGCCGCACTGATCACGCTGGCGACGACGACGTACGGCGACGACGACCCGCTGGTGTGCGTCGAGACGCCGGATCCACTCGTGGTCGAGCGCATCTCTGCCGATGAGTTCGTCATGTCCCTGGCGCTGCCGCACGCCGACCGGAGGCACATCGATCTGGTGCGCAAGGGCGACGACCTCGTCCTCACCGTCGGCGGCCACCGCCGCGCGCTCGCGTTGCCCAGCGCGCTCCAGCGGTGCGTGGTCGACGGTGCCGGGCTGCACGACGGGCGGCTGCGCGTCCGGTTCCGCACCGACCCCAACCTTTGGATGAAGTCGTGACGACGAGCTCCCCAGGGCCGCTGGCCGACGAAGCCGCTCGGCTCGTCGAGGCACTCGGCGAGTGGGCACGCGGCGCGGCCGGCGGCATGTCGATGCCGGCCGTCGGTGAGGGCGCGGAGTGCCAGGTGTGCCCGCTGTGCCAGCTGCTCGCGCTCGTTCGTCGGACTCAGCCTGAGACCTTCGGGCACCTTGCGGATGCCTCCGCGTCGATGATCGCCGCGCTGCGAACCGTGGTCGAGCGCCACGAGCACTCGGCCACCCGTCCGACCGGGGTTGAGCGGATCGATCTCGACGACAGAGATCCCTATCCGGCGGCCGACCCGATGGACTCGACCGCCGCGGACGTCGCGACGTGACACTGAGCATCGGCGTCGACATCGGTGGCACGAAGGTCGCGGCAGGAGTGGTCGACGAGGCCGGCGAGGTGCTTGCGACCGCTCGTCGACGCACGCCGAGCCAGGACCCCGGCCACATCGCTGACGTGGTCGTCGAGATCGTCGGCCAGCTCCGCGTCGACCACGATGTCGAAGCGGTGGGTGTTGGCGCCGCGGGTTTCGTCAACTCAGCACGAACCACCGTGCTGTTCGCCGCCAACCTCGCCTGGCGGGACGCGCCGATCCACGACGAACTGAGCGCTCGCCTCGAGCTGCCGGTCGTCATCGAGAACGACGCCAACGCCGCGGCCTGGGGCGAGTACCGGTTCGGAGCCGGCGCCCAGCAGACCGATCTGGTCGTCCTCACGATCGGTACGGGGATCGGTGCGGGCTTCGTGATCAACGACGCGTTGTATCGCGGCCACTTCGGCATCGCTGCGGAGCCGGGCCACATCCGCGTCGTACCAGGCGGTCGGCTCTGCGGCTGCGGGAACCGGGGCTGCCTGGAGCAGTACTGCAGTGGCACCGCGTTGGTGCGGGCGGCGCGCGAGGTCGCGCAGGAACGGCCCGGCGACGCCTCGCGGCTGCTGGACCTCGCGCACGGGGAGATCACGAACATCGACGGGCCGGTCGTCACGAAGGCCGCGCAGGAGGGTGACCCCGCGGCGGTCGACTGCTTCGACGAGATCGGGCGGTGGCTGGGGCAAGGGCTGGCCGACCTCGCCGCGATGTTCGACCCGGGCCGGTTCGTGATCGGTGGTGGCGTCGCCGAGGCGGGGGAGCTGCTCCTCGGCGCCGGCCGTGAGACGTATGCCGCGGTGTTGGCCGGACGTGGTCATCGCCCGCTCGCCGAGATCGTGCCCGCCGAGCTCGGCGAACGCGCCGGGCTGATCGGTGCCGCGGATCTCGCCCGACTCCGATAGGGGCTGCTCAGGATGGCCGCGACTCGGGTCGTCGTCGCCTTGGGTGGCAACGCGCTCAGCCCCAGCGGCGGTTCCGGGGATGTGCACGAGATGCGGGCGGCGCTTGCGGTGACGGCCGCGGCACTGGCGGATCTCGTCGAGGCCGGTGCCAGCCTCGTGATCACCCATGGCAACGGCCCCCAGGTGGGTCGCATCCTGCTGCAGCAGGAGTACGCCGCCGACCGGGTGCCGCCGATGCCGATGGATGTATGCGGTGCGCAGAGCCAGGGCCAGATCGGCTATCTGCTCGCGCAGACCCTCGACGCCGAGATGGTGCGCCGACACCTCGACACGCGGGCGCTCTGTCTGGTGACCCAGGTCGTGGTGAACGGACGGGACCCCGCGTTCCGGCGTCCCACGAAGCCGGTCGGCCCGTCGTATGACCGGCCGGCAGCGCAGCGGATCGCGCACGAGACCGGCTACGTGTTCCGGATCATGCCGGACAAGAGGTGGCGCCGCGTTGTCGCATCGCCCGCGCCGATCCGGATCGTCGAGGCCGAGCCATTGCGCCAGATCGTGGACGCCGGGCACGTGGTGGTTGCTGCCGGCGGTGGAGGGGTCCCGGTGGTCGCCGTCGGGGAGACGATGTACGGCGTCGAGGCCGTGATCGACAAGGATCTGACCGCCGCCCGGCTCGGACTCCTGGTCGGCGCCGACCAGCTCGTGATCCTCACCGAGGTCGCGCGCGTGCAGACCGGGTTCGGCACGCCGGAGGCGCAAGAGCTGAGCCGGTTGTCGGCGCGCCAGGCGAAGGCGCTGCTGCGCGCCGGGGAGTTCCCCGACGGGTCGATGAAGCCGAAGGTGCAGGCTTGCGTCGACTTCGTGACCGGCGGCGGGACCCGGGCCGTGATCGGCGCGCTCGCCGAGGCACATGATGTGGTGTTCGGAGATGCCGGAACGGTCGTGGAGGCCACGTGAGCAACGGTGCTCAGCAACTGCGGGTGATGACCTACAACGTGAGGTCGTTGCGCGACGACGTCGGTGCGATCGCCCGCGTCGTACGACGCAACGCGCCCGACGTGCTCCTGGTGCAGGAGGCGCCGCGATTCCTGCGGTGGCGTTCGAAGCGGGCCGCGTTGGCGCGTGAGTGCGGAATGGTCGTCGCGACGACGGACCGTCCCGGCGGCCTGTGCATCTTCACGTCGCTCGGGGTGGACCTGAAGTCGACGCGTTTCACGCTTCTGCCGAAGCGAAAGGGGCGGCATCAGCGGGCGATGACGGCCGCCATCGTGACGCACGACGGCGTGGCGTGGCGCGTGGTGTCGACACATCTGAGCACCGATCCGGGGGAACGGCAGTGGCACTTGCCGGCGATGCATTCCGCGCTGGCCCTCGATGGGGACATTCCGCTCGTACTCGGCGGCGACCTCAATGAGGAGCCGAACGGCGCGGTGTTCAGCGAGCTGACCGCCAGCTACCAGGACTGTTTTGCCGTGGCCGGCACGGGCGACGGCAACACGTCACCGGCCGCCGAGCCGCGCCGACGCATCGACGCGATCCTGGCCGATAAGTCGCTCACCGTCGTGTCGTGTGAGGCGGTAGGCGGCGAAGGTGTCGACGTGGCCAGCGACCACCGCCCGGTCCTCGCCGTGTTGTCGCGCTGAGACCGGTCGCTCCTGAGACAGCCCGCGCTGGCAAGGTCGCGGGTGAAGGTTCGCCGAGCCGCGCGAAGTGGGTCTAAACCGGAGCGCGGAACGCCCCGTTCGCGCGGCTGGCGCGGCTCGCGCGGCTCGTCGCGCGGCTCGTCGCGGCTCGGCGCGGCTCGCGCGGCTGCCTACTTGCGGACGTAGGCGGGGACCAGCTCGAGCGCAAGCTGCTCGAGGAACAGGCCGATGTCGGTCACGATCCCGACGGCCTGCGCGCTGCCACGGTCCGCGAGCTTGGTGACGGTCGCCGGGTTGATGTCGACGGCGATCAGTGGCACTGAGGCCGGCAGGATGTTGCCGGTCGCGATCGAGTGCAGCATCGTCGCCACCATGATCGCGAACCCGACGCCGGGCAGCTGCGCCCGCATCGCGCGCTGACCTTCGATCACGTCGGTGTACACGTCGGGAAGCGGGCCGTCGTCACGAACCGACCCGACGAGCACGAACGGCTTGCCGGCGGTGACCATCGCGTGCATCACGCCGCCATTCAGCACGCCGCCGTCGACCGCCTCTTTGATGGATCCTGCGGCCCGGATCGCGTTGATCGCACGGATGTGGTGCTCGTGGCCATGGGCGACGCCCACTCCTGCCGAGAGGTCGATGCCGAGCGACGTACCGAAGATCGCCGACTCGATGTCGTGCGTCGCGAGTGCGTTGCCGCTGAACAAGACGTCCACCCAGCCGGCCTCGACCAGCGCGACCATCGGCGTGGCGGCACCGGTGTGGACCACGGCGGGCCCAGCCACCCACAGGATGCGGCCGCCGTCGTTCTTGACCTCGCGCATCCGGTTGGCGATCTGGCGGACCAGCAACGCCTGCGGCTTCTCACTCGAGACGGTGGAGCTCATGAACTCGAACTCGCCTTCGACCTTCTTGTGCTCCCTGGCGGGAAGGACCACGCGGACCCCGGCCGCCCCGCACACGATCGAGTCGCCCGCTTTCACGTCACTGACCGGCACGGTCCGCACCCGGCCCGAGCCGACCAGCAGGCCGCAGTCCATCTCGGGCTGCTCGACCGGGACCCACTGGCCGTCCAGCCGGACCACCGTCTCGAGATTCGTCGTCGAGTAGAAGTCCTCAGGGAACACACCGTCGGCCGGCGCCGGGCGCGTCGTGGCCTCGCCCGGGTCCACCTGGTTGACGCCGTGCACCTGAAGGCGCATGAGAATCCGGGACAGCTGGTCCGGGCTGTCGGCGCCGACGACGATGACCGCGTGCGACTCGTCCTCGTGCGCCTTGCCGAGATCGATCCGGTCGACCGTGTAGTCGCCTCCGTAGTCGAGAACGTCGTCGAGGATGCGAGCGAGGACGCCCGAATCCATCAGATGGCCCGTGATCTCTACTGCTTCAGTGACCTGCACGCGCCCGACGTTAGCCGAATCGTCCGGTTACACCACTGCCCCGTCGTCCCAGCCGGAGTCGATCGGTGGCCCGTCCTTCATGTGCCAGATCAGCGTTCCCACCCCCGCCACGATCGCGACGATCGCGAGCCAGAACAGCTGGCCGTTGTCGTATCCCGTGATCAGGACGACGACCCCGGCGATGATGGCGGCCAGCGCGATCCATGTCACACGGCGCAGCCGCGGCAGTGGCGGGGGAGGAGGTGGATCGAAATGGTCCTCCTCGGCCGGGTCCACTCCGGCGCCGCTGCCGATCGGGAGCTCGACGGGTATCGACGCCGTCGACCCGGGCGCGACATCCTCGCTCACCGGCCAGCTCGGCGCTGCCGAGGAGGGCGTCTGCAGTGAGGCAAGGACCTGCTGCCAGGCGTCGTCGAAGTCGATCGCGTCCGTCGGGTCGGCGGTGGGCAGCAGCTTGCGGGCCCGTTCGATGTGCTCGGCGTCGGCAAACAGCCGGTCGGTCAGCCCGGACGGCGGCGGCGACTCCAGATAGCCACCCCGTGGCGCTGTCGTCGGCGTGACGTAGGCCGCGATGCCCTCCTCCCGCAGCGCGTCGAGAAGCGAATCGGCGACGCGGGGGTCGAGGTCGCCTACGGCGAGGTACGTCGCGCAGCGCAGCCCGTTGTCGCGCGCGCCCGACCGTGGCCCTTGCCCGTACTCCACCGCGCTGGCCTAGCTGTGTGCTTTGATGAAGGTCAGCGTCTCCTCGATGATGACCGGGAGGTCGTTGTCGAGCGTTGCGACGTGGAAGCTGTCCTCCAGCCAGATCTGCTGCTTGTCAGCCGAGCTGACCGAGGCCATCACGCGCGCGGAGTTCGCCGGCTCGACCAGATGATCGTCACGGCTGGTCAACACGAGAATCGGCTGCGTCACCAGGTCGAGATGGGCGTTGGTGATCGCCCACAGCCGGGACAGCTGATACGCCGCGCGCACCGGCGTACGGTCGTAGGCCGGTTCGGTCACCCCGGCCTTTTTGATGTCGTTGCCGACCGGCGGCAGCGACGGCACGACGCGCCGAAGCATTGGCAGCAGCTTCGCGTCCTTGCGCGTGGTGAACAGCGACGGGTTGACCACGACGAGGCCCGCGACGTCGTTGCCCCGCTGTTCGGCGAGCCGCAGCGTGAGCGTGCCACCCATCGACAAGCCCGCGACGAACGTCTGCTCGCATTCCGCCCGTACCGCGTCGAAGGCGGCCTCGAGCTCGCCGTACCACTGCTCGTAGGTGGAAGCGTTGGCGTCCTGCCAGGTCGTGCCGTGGCCGGGCAGCCGCGGGACCTTGACCATGTGGCCGGCCTCGGCAAGCGCCTCCGCCCACGGCCGGACGCTGCCCGGCATCCCCGTGAAGCCGTGGCACACGACCACGCCGATCGGTCCACCTGCGGCGTCGAACGGCTCCGGGTCGGTGGGGTTCACGATCGGCACCCCTTGATGGTGCCATGACTCACTCGGTCCTCCCTCGCCCCACGGCCGTTGCCGGATCGGTAGGATCTCGGTCAGGCGAACTACGGGTTGCCGAGTGGTGACACGATTCGTAGGGTCGTGCTCACAAACTCGTAACAATCCTGCGGCATGATTCGAACGAGGGAGGTCCGGCGCGCATGTTCTATTGGTTCTTGAAGCACATCGCGCTCGGCCCCATCCTCAAGCTCCTGTTCCGACCCTGGGTGGAAGGCGCCGAGAACCTGCCGGCTGAGGGCGGCGCGATCCTCGCGAGCAACCACCTGTCGTTCTCGGACTCGTTCTTCCTGCCCATGGAGGTCGAGCGGCGCGTCACCTTCCTCGCGAAGGGTGACTACTTCACCGGGCGGGGGATCAAGGGCAAGCTCACCGCGGCATTCTTCAAGGGCATCAACCAGGTGCCGGTCGACCGTAGCGGCGGGCGCGCGAGCGAGGCGGCGCTCAATGCCGGGGTGCGGATTCTGAACAGCGGAGAGCTGCTCGGCATCTACCCCGAGGGCACGCGTTCCCCCGATGGGCGGCTGTATCGCGGCAAGACCGGCATCGCGCGGATGGCGCTCGAGGCAGGCGTGCCGGTGATCCCGGTCGCGATGATCAACACCTTCGAGATCCAGCCACCTGGCCAGGTCGTGCCGCGGATCATGCGCGTCGGCCTCAGGATCGGCAAACCGCTGGACTTCTCGCGCTACCAGGGCATGGAGAGTGACCGGTTCGTCCTGCGGTCGATCACCGACGAGATCATGTACGAGCTCATGCAGCTCTCCGGCCAGGAGTACGTGGACATGTACGCCACGAAGGCCAAAGAGGACATCGCCGACGCGCACACGGCCGCGCGTGAGGCGCTCGTGGCGGACACGCCGTACGCCGAGCGCAAGGCCAGCTGACCCGTCTCGCTGCGGCGCCGCCCGCGACTCGGTGCGGCCTGGCTACCCGAGTTCGCTCCGCGATGGTGGTCTACTGAGTCCCTCACGACACGGAATGGACGCTAACTAGACTATCTACAGTGGATTGGTTAAGATGTCCCACATGACTTCCCTTCACGTGCCGCTGAGTGCACGCCGTGTGACGCCGGTCTCCTCGAGTGCTTGGTTCGTTGTCGCTGTACCCGCCACTGTCCTGTCAGTCGTGGTGAGTGCAATCGTCTGGTCGATGTCCGGCAACAGCTGGATCGGTCTGGGTGCCTTCGCGGTCTCCGCCGCCGCCGGGCTGACCGTCGCGTGGCGCACCGGCCACAATCACCTCGCGCCGTACGCCGGCGGCGCCGCTGTCACTCTCGTCGGGCTGTTCGTGGTCCCGTTGGTGATGGCCCACTACTACATCGCACAGTAGCTGCCGTTAGTCGCTGCGCGCCCGCCGTACGGCGTCCTGCCAGCGCGTGTATCCGGCGTCGTCGCGATCGCCGGGCTCGAACCTCTTGTCAAGCCGCCAGGTGTCGCGGAGCTCGTCGGTGCCTGACCATGTGCCGGTTGCGAGACCGGCGAGGAACGCGGCGCCGAGGGCGGTCGTCTCGGCGACCTGCGGGCGCCGTACGGGGACCTGGAGCTCGGTCGCCTGGAGCTCGCACAACAGATCGTTTGCCGCGGCGCCACCGTCGACCGACAGCTCCGGGACCTCGATCCCGGCATCCCGCGTCATGACGTCCACGACGTCACGCACTTCGAAGGCAATCGCTTCCAGCGTGGCACGGACGAGGTGCGCGCGCGTCGTGCCCCGCGTGATGCCCGTGATCAGTCCGCGAGCGGCCGGATCCCAGTGCGGCGCGCCCAGGCCGGTCAGCGCGGGGACGAAGACGACGCCGCCGCTGTCAGGCACCGTGCGTGCCACGGCTTCGGTCTCGCTGGCGCTGCTGATCACACCGAGGCCGTCGCGGAGCCACTGCACGGCCGCACCGGTGACGAACACCGCGCCCTCGAGCGCGTAGACGAGACCGTCGCCGAGGTCCCACGCAACCGTGGTGAGCAGGCCTGCGTCGGAGGCAACGGCGGTTCGGCCGGTGTTCACCAGCACGAATGAGCCGGTGCCATACGTGCACTTGCTCTCCCCGTCGCCGAAACACGCCTGGCCGAACAGTGCGGCCTGTTGGTCGCCCGCGATCCCGGCGATCGGGAGATCCAGCCCGAGGAATGCCGAGGGATCGGTCCGTCCGAAGTCGCCGCTGGAGGGGCGCACCTCCGGCAGCGCCTCGATCGGCACCTGCAGCAGGTCGCAGAGCTCGCTGCTCCACTCGCCGCGGTGGATGTCGTAGAGCAACGTGCGGCTGGCGTTGCTCGGGTCCGTGGCATGGACGCTGCCACCGGTGAGCCGTGCCACGAGATAGGAGTCGACGGTGCCGACGACCGTGTCGCCGTCGCGCACGCCCTGCCAGACATCGGCGTCGTTCTCGGCGAGCCAGGTCAGCTTGGTGCCGGTGAAGTACGGGTCCAGGCGCAGGCCGGTCCGCTGCGCCACGAGATCGTCATTGCCTGCGTCGCGGAGCCGGTCACAGATCTGCGACGTACGGCGGTCCTGCCACACGATCGCGCGACGCGGCGCGGCCAAGCTCCTCGCGTTCCACAGGACGGCGGTCTCCCGCTGGTTCGTGATCCCGATGGCCGTGGGGTGGTCGCCGGTGTGTGAGGCAAGGGCCGACCGCGACGCCGCGAGCGCCGCCTGCCAGATCTCCTCCGGCGCGTGTTCCACCCAGCCCGGTTGCGGAAAGTGTTGCGGGAACTCCTGGTAGCCGCGGGCCGCGATCCGGCCATCGTCGGTGACGACCAAGGAGGTGACACCGGTCGTGCCGGCGTCGATCGCGAGGATCGTCATGAGTGGGCGGCCGCCGCCTTCTCGCGCAGGATCTCCAGGACGACGGGGTCGATCTTCGGCTCTTGTGGCACGCGCTCCTCGAGGTTCTCGATCCCGGCCCAGTCGGCGAGGGCCGCCCCCAGGTCGTCGAGGTCGGCGCCACTCGGCCGATGGCCGAGAGCGGAGAGCAGGCCCGTCAGCTCGGTGGCGAGATCCGTGGTGATCTCGAGCATCGCTGATGGGTCGGGCTTGGTGAAGTACAGGTCATGCAGATCGACCAGGCGTGCGATCTCCTCGACCGGTCGCGGATGGTCATCGACCCGGAGGTCGACGTGGATGTCGCTGCCGCCGCCGTACCCACCGTCAGCCTGCGCGACGAGCAGCGCAGCGCTCTGCCGGCCACGGCGGTCACCGCCAGCCGCGTCGCCCGCACTCAGGGCGGCGAGCAGGCGGCGGGCCAGGGGAGCGCTGGCGTCGGTAGCGAGCCAGGCCTGTTCCATCGCCTGGACCACTCCTTCGCCAGCCAGGATGTTGCCCTGGATCGCGTAGCCGTCGCCCGTGACGCCGCCGGCCCAGTCGTGGCAGCGCGAGCCCGTGAAGCTCGCTGCGTTGCCGGCCCCGTCGACGATGCCGGCCTGGCGCTGCTCCCGCTCGTCGTCGGCGGCGGTCAGGGCGTCGAGCGTCGCTTGCGCCGACCTCCCGTCGCCGAGCATCGAAAGGCCGTCCGGGCGGTACGCGAGGTTGGCGTAGGACTGTGTTGCGATCGCACCGATTCCGGCGCGCGCTGCGGGCACTGCCGCACCGACAGCGAGGAACTTCGAGGCGACCGCCACGCCCCACGCCGTACCGTCCGTCGCGACGATCGAAAAGGTCATGTGGTCGGAGCGTAGTGACTCGATCGCCGAGGTCATAGGCTCCGCTGCATGCGGATCGGAGTCCTGACCGGCGGCGGGGACTGCCCTGGCCTCAACGCGGTGATCCGCGCTGCGGTGCGCAAGGGCGAGCAGACCTACGGGCACTCGTTCATCGGGTTCCGCGACGGGTGGAAGGGGCCACTCGAAGGTCTGACCATGCCGCTGGACGTCGCCGCCACTCGCGGCATCCTGCCGCGCGGCGGGACGATCCTCGGGTCGTCGCGGACCAACCCCATCGGCGTCGACGGTGGCATCGAGCAGATCCGATCCAACCTCTCGGAGCTCGGGGTGGATGCACTCATCGCGATCGGTGGCGAGGACACGCTCGGCGTCGCGACGCGGCTCTCGGCCGAGGGGCTGCCCGTGGTCGGCGTACCGAAGACCATCGACAACGACCTCGGCGCGACGGACTACACCTTCGGGTTCGACACAGCGGTTCAGATCGCCGTCGACGCGATCGACCGGCTGCACACGACCGCCGAGTCCCACCATCGGGTGCTGATCGTCGAGGTGATGGGACGGCACGCCGGGTGGATCGCGCTGCACTCCGGGCTCGCCGGCGGCGCGAACGTGATCTTGATCCCCGAGCGGCCGTTCGACATCGCGCAGGTCTGCGAGTACATCGAGCACCGGTTTGCGTCGCACTACTCGCCGATCGTCGTCGTTGCGGAGGGCGCGCTGCCGGCAGAGGGAACGATGGCGCTCCAGGATCAGGGCGTCGACGCGTTCGGCCATGTCCGGCTGGGCGGGATCGGCGCCGTGCTCGAACGCGAGATCGGCGACCGTACCGGCAAGGAGGCGCGGGCGACGGTGCTCGGGCACGTACAGCGCGGTGGTACGCCGACGGCGTACGACCGGGTGCTCGCGACCCGCTTCGGGCTGCATGCCATCGATGCAGTCCACGAGGGGGAGTCCGGCGTGATGGTGGCGCTCCGCGGCACCGACATCCTGCGCGTCCCCCTCGCGGACGCGACCCGCGAGCTGAAGACCGTCTCCCTGGAGCGGTACGAAGAGGTCGAAGTCTTCTTCGGCTGATGGGGGATTGACGACGTTCTAGAGCCTGTTGCTAAATACCGGCGCG
>JAFAZI010000078.1 GCA_019239875.1 Frankiaceae bacterium | reverse complement strand
ACAGCACATTCACCGCGACGTCGGCGCCCACCGCGACGCGCCGAAGCAGGGCCCCGACCGCGGCCTCGTAGGTCTCCGCGGGGTAGCTGGCGCCCACCGGGATCCGGTGCTGCCCTGGACGCCGCCGGCGCCCATTGGCGGCCGCCGCGGCGAAGGCCGGGCAGAGCTCGAGGTGGCGGTAGCGCTGGTTGTCGCCCACCAGGCGGCGATCGCACACAGCGCACCGGAGCATCGTCAGCGCGTAGGCCCGCCGAATCGCGCGGCGCCCGCGCTGCCGGCGACGTCGGTCTCGTGCTTGCGTGGCCGCCTGCCAGAGCTCCTGGGCGATCGGCGCGGCGAATCTCGTGGGCGTCCCGTCCTCGAGACGCCCGGCGTAGATCGGGTTGCGGAGGATCCCGCGGACCGTGGGCAGGGGCAGCACCGACTGCAAGGACACCTCGCGATCGGTTGCACCAGCGGCCGCGAGCTCGAAGATCCGTTGCACTCGCTCGATGGTCTCGGGCTCGACCTCGAGCGTCCGCTCGGGCCCGCCGCGGCGGAAGCCGTATGGCGCGTTGCCGCCGGGATCCTGCAGGCGCCGGCGCTTCGCGGCGTAGCCCTCGCGGATGCGCTTGCCGAGCCGCCTCGAGTACGCCTCGGCCTCGACCGCTTCGCGGGCCCAGGTCTCCCACGCCTCCTCGTCGCTCGTCAGCAGGCGCTCGTCGGCGAAGAGGATCGCGCCGCCGGCGGCGTGGAGGTCATGGCGGGCGTTGACGGCCGTCCGGAGGTCCCGGGCGAAGCGGCTGACGTAGCCCACGACGAGGACGTCCCAGCTGGTCCCGGCGCCGGCGAGCATGTCGGCCCACTGCGAGGTCGTGGCGATCGTCCGGCCGGAGTGCGCGACCTGCCAGGCGAGGCCCGTATCGACGAGCCCGTAGCGCTCGATTGCGCGGTTCTGGTGCTCGCGCTGCGCATCGGGCCCGAAGCGATCGACCTGGCCGGCGGTGCTCTCGCGGATCCAGCGCGCCGCACGGAGCCCTGCGAGCTCGTCGATCGAGCGGGGGAGTCGCGTCATCGAGCCTGCCGTCGCTCGCTGCCGTCCCATGGCTCCGGCGGCTCGTCCTTCGCGATCGTCCAGCCGATGATCTTGACGTTGGAGGCAGGCCCGACCACGGGAGCGTCGTAGCCCTTCGAGACAAGGCCGCGGATGCGCACATTGGAGCGGGCGCCGGCGATGAAGAGCGGCCGTGATCTCGCGGGTGCCGGGGCCTTTCGGCGGCGGCCGCGCAGCGCCCGGACCGCGATGACGGCCAGCACCAACGCGGCCACGGCCGACCAGATCAGCGGGTCATTGCTCACGCCGCGTTCCTCCTGCCGCCGGAGACGACGCGCATCTTCGCACGCCGCTCGGCTCGCTCGAGCTCCCGCCGTGCCGCGATCTCCTCGAGCGCGGCGCGGAGGGCGGCCTCGAGCACGCGATCGGCGGGCTTCCGCGCGGAAGGATCAGCCACGAGCCGTCTCAGCAGGGCACGGCTTCGGCGCCGGGTTGCCACGCCCGCCCAGGAGGACGGGCTTACCGCAGACGGTCTCGACGATCGCATACTCGCCGCGGTCCTTCCACCAGCCCACCACGCGATGGCGCTCACCGGCGGCGTCCGTGACCACCGTGCGCGGGAGACGGAGCTCGCCGCTCACCAGCCGCCCACTCCACCGGCCGGCTCATCCTGGGGCGTGAGCCCGACCACCGGCCCATCGCCGCCGAGCAACCCGTCGAGCACGCGGACGACGTGCCAGGCGATCGCCACGAGGGCGAGGGTCAACAGGACGACGATCGCGGCAAGGCGGGTCATCGGAGAAGTTCAGTGAGCCGTTCGAGATAACGCCGCTCTGCGATCGCCGGCGCCCAGGCAACCACGGCCACGGGCAGCGGCTCGAGATCGTCGATCGCCGGCCATGCTTCAGCGCGCGGCAGGAGCTCGCGCCGTTCGTTGACGAGGATGCGGTTGTCGGCTTCGTCGACTTCCGACGGGAGCGTGAGCTCGACGCCGAAGCGGATCGCGATGGCCGTCCATGTCGCCTGTTCGATCGCGCGATAGTCCGCCAGGTATCGCTTCAGGGGCCGCGGGACGTCGACGACGTAGGCCTCGGTGGCGTCATGGAGCAGGGCGGCGAGGGCGTTCTCGGGCGCAACGGCCTGCGACATGAGCACGCAATGCTCGGCGACCGAATAGAACCGCTCGACGTGGCCCGCGTACCGGCAGATCAGCGAGAGGGCGTGGGCGATGTCGGCCGGGTCGATCTCGTCAGACCGTGGGCTCATCGGGTAGAAGCGCCGGCCGGTGTACGTCTGCATCCAGTCGCCGCGCGGATCGGCCGGCTGACTCGGAGCCGTGAGGGCGGAGCGGTGGAAGTAGCCCTGCGGTGGGCGGCTGCTCATCGTCCGTCTCGCTCATACACGGCCTGACGGAGGTAGACCGTGAGATCGAGCGCTTCGGCGTAGGCATCAAGGAGCGCGTCGCGCCCGTTGTGTGGCTGCAGGCGGGTGCCGTAGCGCTCAACGCCGACGCGATCGCGCTCGATGATGTCCGCCATGACGAGATCCCAGACCGCAGGCTGGTCGTTCGTGACCGGCGGCGGCTGGTCGATCCTAGTCCGGGCTTCCATCGGGTTCCTCCACTGAGACGCGGACGAGTGCCATCGTCAGCGTCGGGTTGTCGAACACCAGGACCGGCTCGCCGTGCGGGGTCCAGCCTCGCGTCCGGCATTGCGAGGCAGCCTCAGCAGCGGCCTCGGGCATCCGGAACTCGAACACCCCGCGGTCGATGCGGTGCTTGCGGACGACGAGCAGCTTCGAGGTCATCGGTTTGCGAGCTCCGCTCCGACGAGCCCTTCGATCAGCGCGACCCGGATCTTCGCGGCCTTCTCGCGATGCCCCGCTCGCCACACGTTGTGGTACTTGCCGAGCCATGCGTCCGGTCGCTCGCACTCGGCTCGACAGATCGCCTCTGCGAGTCGCTCCTGGAAGTCGGGCTCGCCTTCGTCGAGGGCGGCGACCAGCTTGACGCACGTCTCGCAGGTCGGCTTCTTGCTCACGAGGTGCCAGTCCCTGTCGCCCAGCCAGAAGCCGCAGAGCGTTCGCGTGACGTCGGTCGTCAGGGCGTGGCGCTCCATGTCGTCGCGCGTCTCGGCGACCCACACGTCGGGCCGGTACGCCTCCCGGCCGACCGAGATCAGCGGCAGGCCATGATCCGAGATGATCGTGGTCACAGGCCTCCTCCGATGGTGTCGCGGTTCATCGGGCGCCCTCGGCGTAGGAGATCGCCAGGGCGAGGGCCTGCCACTCGTCCAGCCGGATCCCGTGCAGCGGCCCGGGCGCGCCCTTGACGCCGACCGCCGCGCGCTTCCCGCCGGCGCCGCCGTAGATGTCGATCAGCGCCTGGATGACGTTGCTGTCCTTGGCGATCGAGTTGCCGCAGATGTGCTCCTTGACCCTGCGGCGAGTGAGCCTGTGCACGGGCCAGGGCACGCTCGATCGAGCACCGAAGCTCGCGGCCTCGAGGAAGCGGCCGATCCAGTAGAGCGTCTCGAACTCCTGGGCCGACGTCTTCATGCCCCGGGGCTGCATCCACTCGATGACGGCCTCGTCGACGTTGATCGTCACGCCGGAGTCGTTGGCTCGAAGGCGATCGACGAGCCAGTCGTTCGGCATGATCCCGTGGTCGACGGGGACGGCTCGTTCGACGTCGTACACGACGAAGGCGGAGTGCTCGGAGCCGGGATCGATCGCGAGGATCCTCACGCGTCGTCGTCCTCCGAGGTAGGCGGGTTGACTGAGGCGGGCTCCGTGATGGATGAGGCGAGGAACGTGGCGCGGGCGTCCTTCGCGATTTTCAGGTCCGCCTCGCACGCCTTGACGAGCGCGTCGAACGCCTCCTGTCCAGTAGCGCCGGCCGCCCAATGGTTCCGGGTGCGGACCCGCCACGGCTTCTTCTCACCGACCTCGTACTCGACCTTGACACCGCCCCGGTTCAACGCGCTCCCGCTCATCGTTCCTCCTCCGCCGTCTCGGAGGACGGGGCGGCGCGGTATGGTGTCATCGCGAGTCGCAGCGTCAGGAGGTCGGCGGCTTGTCGGCGCGTGACCTCGATCGCCCCGGCGCGGGTGGCGAGGGCGCGCTTCCCTAGGCTGATGTCGAAGTGCTCTTTCGGCGTGCCGGGGTGCTGCAACCACTTTCGCTGCACACCGATCCGGTCCGCCATCGCGAGCAGCTCGGCGGTGGTGTCGGCCATCATGTGGCACATCACCATCCGGCCCAGCGGAGCGCGCATGTCGTCCACGTACACGCTCATCGTGCCGTCTCGGAGGACGGGGCTTCTACGGTGGGGGTAGCGGCGTAGCCCGGGGCCGTAGCGTCAAAGTCCGGGTCACCCTCGACCGGTGTCGCGGCCAGCCACGCCTCGGAGTCGAAGGGCAGCGGGTCGAAACCGTCGAGCACGAGCCGGTGGACCTTCTCCAACCGTTCGAGGTCGTCTATCGCCACGTCGCCGGTGTGCTCGTAGCAGTCGAGCCGTTCGTGGATCAACAGTTGCGCGACCGCATCGCAGTACGCCCACAACCACGACGCATCGACGGTCTGAGGCAGCCCTTCCGGCTGTGGAGTGCTCCGGGCTGCGTCGTATGCCTCGATTGCGGCGGTCGGGACGTGGAAGATGTGGCGGTTGCCGTCCGCGTCTGTCGCCTCCAGCACCGTGAACGAGTAGAACGGGACCGGCTCCTCGTTCCGGCGACGGCCTCCGAAGCTGTGCGTGTACGGGCCGTCCATCACGGCGCGATCCCCGGTCATCGGCTCACCTCGCTCATCGATGCAGGCGAAACGTTTGAACCCGGCTCGCCAAAGACGCGGCTGCCATGCGGTCCTATCCGCGCGCCGACTCGCAGCGATTCGACCGCCCCTCCCCGTCGCGTCACGCCCGTCACGCCAGCCACGGCGCGCTCCTCGGTCCAGCTCGCCACGCCAGGATCTCCTGGTACTCCGCGCCGGTCAGTC
>JAFAZI010000057.1 GCA_019239875.1 Frankiaceae bacterium | reverse complement strand
CGACGAGACCACCACCGCCGCCAAAGAGATCTCCGTCGCCACCCAACAGCAACGCTCCGCCTCCGACCAGGTCGTCGCCGCCATGACCCAAGTCTCCGACGTCTCCAAGCAATACGCCGTCGGCAGCAAACAATCCGCCGCCGCCGCTGCCCAACTCAACACCCTCGCCGCCGAACTCCGCGCCAGCATCGCCCAGTTCAAGGTCGCGTAGCAGGCCTCAGAGGGAGATGTCGAAGACGCGTTTCGCGACGCGGAGGAGCTCTCGCTCGAGGGTTTGGTTGTCGAGGTCCGCGACAAGGGGATGTACGACGGTCGCGCCGATCGTCGCGCCCATGATGGCAATCCGGACGTTCGCTTGCGGTCCGGTGTCGTCGAGGAGCAGGCCGTAGATCCGCGCCATGATGTCGGTGAGCGGTTCATGGCCGGCCAGCAGCCTGATCATGACCGGATCGTTCTGCAGCGAGCGCACCCACGGCCGTCGTTCGACCGCCGTCGAGATGACCTGTTTCAGCAGCAGCTTGCGAGCCTGCTCGCGAGACTTCTCCGCTTCAGCCGCCTCCAGCGCCGCCTCGAGCGCGACGAACTCCGACTCGGCCACCGCCAGGACGATCTCGTCCTTGGTTCGGTACTGGTGGTAGACGGCTGCTTTGGTCACGCCGATCTCGTCGGCGATCATCTGTAGCGATGTGCCACTGACCCCGTGTTGCGCGAACAGTTCGAGCGCGGCGGCCAGGATCCGTGCCTGGGCCGCGGTCCGGCGGATCGACTGCAGCCGAGGTCGATCCCCGACAGCGGCGATGGTCATGGACGTCAGGCTAATCGCCACTCCTCACCGCTCCTAGCCAATCGACTAGGTGCCGCCCGCCGTCACAGCCTGCCTGCGTTGGCGCCGGTGGCGACGTCCGCGAACAGATCACCCTCACGCTCCACACGGTCGAGAACGTCGGGCGCCGTGAACACCAGGTCCGCCGGCGAGGTGCAGGACTCGACCTCCCGCCATGAGATCGGGGTCGAGACGGTCGGGTGCGGCCGGGCTCGCAGGGAGTACACGCAGATCGTTGTCTTGGCAGCGTTGTTCTGCGACCAGTCGATGAGGATCTTGCCGCCGCGGATGTCCTTCTTCATCTGCCACACGACGAGTTCGGGCTGCTCGTCGGCCACCCGCTGGGCGATCTCGCGCGCGTAGGAGTGCGTCTGTTCCCATGACGCACCCGTCACCGGCACATAGAGCTGAAGCCCTTTCGACCCGCTGGTCTTGGGATACGCGGTCAGGCCGTCCTTCTCGAGCAGCGGCTGGAGCAGCCGGGCGACCTCGCAACACTCCACGATGGTCGCGGGCGGCCCGGGATCCAGGTCGAACACGAGCAGATCCGGATCGTGGACCTTGCCCCGCGGTCCGACCCGCCACATCGGGACGTGCAGTTCCAGGGCCGCGAGGTTTGCCGCCCACACGAGCGACGGCAGATCGGAGATCAGCGGGTAGTTGATGGTCTCCCTGGACTTCGTGGAACCAGGACTCGGCAGGGTCACGGACTTCAGCCACGACGGGGCGTGCGACGGCGCGTTCTTCTCGAAGAAGAACTTTCCCTCAACGCCGTTCGGGTAGCGCTTGAACGTCGTTGGCCGCCCTGCGAGGTGCGGTAGCAGCACTGGAGCAATCCGCGCGTAGTAGTCGATCACCTCACCCTTGGTGAAACCGGCCTCGGGATAGAGCACCTTCTCGAGGTTCGACAGCGTGAGCGTTCGACCCTCGACGTCGACGTCCACCTTCGCTGCGTCACGACTCACGGCGTACCTCGTTCGCGCTCTTGTCGGGTCGTAGGCCGCGCCACGACGGATGGCGCAACCGCCCGTCGCGCGTCCACTCCGAGAATCTGACCTCACCCACCAGTTCGGGGCGGACCCAGCGAGCATTCTTTGAGTGCGGCTTCGGGATCGGCTGGTCGAACGGAGGGGCGTCGGTCTCGAGTGGGGCGAGGTCGGCGGCGAGATCGCGAAGCATCGCGTCGGTGAACCCGGTGCCCACGTGGCCGGCGAACTGCAAGGCCCCGGACTCGTCCGGGACCCCAAGCAGCAAGGACCCGATCATCCCACTGCGGTTTCCTTCGCCCGGCTTCCAGCCTGCGATCACGACCTCCTGCATGCGGACGTTTTTCAGCTTCAGCCAGTCCTTCGACCGGCTACCAGGGAGGTACGTCGACTCGAGCCGCTTGAGGAGCAGGCCTTCCAGGCCCTGTTCCTTGGAGGCGGCGAGGACGGCGGCACCGCCACCCGTGAACGACGGGGGAGTGTGCCAGGTCGGGCCGTTGAGGGCGAGTGACTCCAACACGTGACGGCGTTCGTGGTACGGCAGCTGGACGAGCGAGTGGCCGTCGACGTACAGGACGTCGAAGACGAGATAGGTGACTGGCGTCGCCGCGGCGAGGCGGCGGACCGCGTTGCGTTCGGTGACATGCATCCGTGGCTGCAGCGCACCGAAGGACGGCCGGCCGTCGGCATCCATCGCCACGAGCTCGCCGTCGAGGATCAACTGACGGCTGCCGACCGACGCGGCGAGGTCGCGAAGCTCCGGATAGCTCGGTGTGATGTCCCGGTGGTTGCGGGACATCGCGCGGGGGCGCCCGCCGTCGATGTAGACGATGGCGCGCACGCCGTCCCACTTGAACTCGTACGCCCACTTCTTGTCATCGCGCGGCAGGGTTTCCGTCGCTGTCGCGAGCATCGGGGAGATGTCAGCCGGCATCGGCTCGTAGTCATCCGGCGCCGGGTCCATCCGATGCACCATCCAGTCACGGTCTCGCTTGCCGGTCTTGAACAGGACGTAACGACCGCTGACCTTCCCTCCGGACAGCACGAACATGACTTCGCGGTCGGACCATTTCTCGCACTCGTAGGTGCCACGGTCCCAGACCGACATCGTCCCGCCGCCGTACTCGCCCTTCGGGATCGTGCCTTCGAAGTCGAGGTACTCCAGCGGGTGGTCCTCGGTGTGTACCGCGAGGTGGTTGGTCTTGGGGTCGACCGGCAGGTTCTTCGGCACTGCCCACGACGCAAGCACTCCCTCGTGCTCGAGGCGGAGATCCCAGTGCAAGGCGCGGGCGTGGTGCTCCTGGATCACGAAC
>JAFAZI010000065.1 GCA_019239875.1 Frankiaceae bacterium | reverse complement strand
GAGAGCGTGAAGTCACCTTCGTTGCCGTCGCGGGTGAACGTGAGCACGAGCGTCGACTCCCCCGCCGGCACGTCGACATCGGACACGAGCACCGTGTGGTCGCCGAAAGCGTTGTAGTCGAGCACCAGCTTGTCACCCTCGACGAAGAAGGACAGTCCGGAGTTCGCCGTGCCGCTCGCGAGCAGGACGCCGTCCTCACCGAGTGCCCGCGTGACGGTGGCGGTCATCCGCCACGCCTTTCCACCCAGCGACGCGCCGACCTGCGCCGGCAGCGGTGCCATCGGTGGCCGGTAGACGTAACGCCGATCCGGGCGGTGCACAGTGTTCTCCGCATAGCGCGCGGCGAACAGCTCGATCAGCCGGTCGTCGAGCGGCAGCACTCCGTGTGCCTCGGCCTCGACCCACCAGCGGTCGATCAGCTCCTTGAGCTTGCCTGGCTCAGCGTCGGCCAGGTCGTGACACTCGGAGAAGTCCTCGTCGACCTTGTAGAGCTCCCAGGTGTCCTCGTCGTACGGCACGTTCTGGGTGTGCTTCGTGACGGCCTTCCAGCCGTCGAGCCACAGCCCACGGTGCCCACCCATCTCGAAGTACTGGACGGCCTTGCGGGTCGGCTCGTCGGGCGAGTCGAGCGTGTAGAACATCGAGGTCCCCGAGAGGGGGATCTGCTCGAAACCACGATGCGTCGCCGGCGCTGTGACACCCACCGCCTCGTACACCATCGGCGCGATGTCGTTGACGTGGTGGAACTGGTGACGGACCGAGCCGGGATCGTTCACGTGCCCGGGCCAGTGCACGATGAACGGCACGTGGACGCCGCCCTCGTGGGTGTTCTGCTTGTACCACTTGAACGGTGTGTTCCCGGCCTGCGCCCAACCCCAGGGATAGTTCGCGTGGGAGGCCGGCCCGCCGATCTCCTCGAGCCGTTCGATCGCCTGGTCCGGGGTCTCGAGAATCCCGTTGAAGAACTTCATCTCGTGCAGGACGCCGAACGGCCCGCCCTCCTGTGACGCGCCGTTGTCCGACACCAGCATGATCAGCGTGTCGTCGAGGACGCCGAGCTCCTCGAGGTCCGCGACCAGGCGCCCGATCTGGGCATCGGTGTGGTCGAGAAACGCCGCGAACGCCTCCTGCAGCCGGCACGCCAGCCGCTGCTGGTTCTCCGAGAGGTCGTCCCATACCTCCACGCCCGGGTTGCGCGGCGCGAGGTCCGTCCCCTCGGGAATGACACCGAGCGCCTGCTGTCGCGCGAACCACTCGTCGCGGGTCACATCCCAACCGCTGTCGAACTTCCCCCTGTACTTCGCGAGATAGTCCGCCGGCGCCTGGTGCGGCGCATGGGTCGCCCCGAACGCCAGGTACAGGAAGAACGGCCGGTCCGGGCGTACCGAACGCGAGTCGTGGATGAACTGTGACGCCCGATCGACCAGATCCGCCGAGAGGTGATAGCCCTCCTCGACGGACTTCGGCGGATCGATCCGGTGGTTGTCGTAGACCAGGTCGGGGTGGAACTGGTCGGTCTCACCTTCGAGGAACCCGTAGAACCGATCAAAGCCCCGCTGTGTGGGCCACTGGTCATACGGTCCCGCGGCCGAGGAGTCGACGGCCGGGCACAGATGCCACTTGCCGACGGCGAACGTCGCGTAGCCGTTGTCCCGCAGCACCTCGCCCATCGTCACGGCGTGATTGGTGATGTGGCCGCGCATGTTCGGAAAGCCGGTGTTGAAGTTCGCGACCGCCCGCATGCCGGCCGCGTGGTGGTTGAGCCCGGTCAACAGCGCCGCGCGCGTCGGCGAGCACAGCGGCGTGACGTGGAAGTTCGAGTAGCGGAGACCGCTCGCGGCGAGCCGGTCGATGTTCGGGGTGTCGATGGTCGAGCCGTAGCAGCCGAGCTGCGCGAACCCGGTGTCGTCGAGCACGATGACGACGACGTTGGGCGATCCGTCCGGGCTCTTTCGATTCGGCCACCACGGCGTGGATTCCGTGTGGGTTTTGCCGATCACACCGTCGAAGCGCTCGATCGCTGTCACGATGACACGACCTCTCAACTCTGGGGACCTGCCGAAACTAGGGTGAGTTACTTCACAAAAATTAGTTTGCTTACCCTCCTTGACACCACCAACGTTCGACCGGAGAGTGAACCCTGAATATATTGTCACTCCGAGCGACAAAACTGCAAGCGAGGTAACGTGCCGCTCCGACGCTATGCGCCCGCCCTGATCGTGGCGGCCGCGCTGCTGCTGATCGTGATCGTTGCGCCCTCGCGCGGATCATCGGGGAATGGTCTTCCGTCGTACCCCGGGTTCTCGGCGTCGGGCGACCAGACCGGCGCCGTCGGCGGCAGCGGCGCGTCCGTCACGACGGGCAACGGCCGCAACGGGTCAGCGTCGGCAGGCGGCGGAGCCGGCGCGACAGCCGGGGGAGGCGGAAACGGTGCCGGGCAACGCGGGACCGGCTCCTCGAGCTCCGGCGGCGGCAGGAGTGGCGGCGGCCAGTCCGGTGCGGTGCACTGCGCGGGCGGCAAGCAGTTCGTGGTCCCCGGTTTCGTCGCCGCTCCGCCCTGTGCCGGCTCCTTCAACGGTGCCAACGGCGGTACGACGTACCGCGGGGTCAGCAGCAAGACGATCGAGATCGTGCTCTACCAGCCGAAGCAGAGTCTTGCGCTCAAGGCCATCCTCGGCCCGGCCGGCCTGGTCGCGAGCCCGCAGCAGATCCACGACTTCACGGCGCGGGAGCAGAGCTTCATCAACAGTCACTACCAGCTGTGGGGGCGTCAGGTTCACATCGACACCTACATCAGCACGTCGTGCCAGCCCTCGCCGCCGAGTGACGACTGCTTCCGCCAGGACGCGCACACGGTCGCGACGAAGTACCACCCCTTCGCTGTCCTATTTCCGCGCAACCTGACTGCGCCCGGGTTCAACCAAGAGCTCTCGCACCTCGGGGTCATCAACTTCGGCGGC
>JAFAZI010000197.1 GCA_019239875.1 Frankiaceae bacterium | reverse complement strand
GGCGTGACCGGCAAGGACCAGGTCAGGCGGACATTGCGGGCCCGGGTCTCGGAAATCTCAACATGCCGGACGCCGGGCGTCTGTGGCCTGACCTGCATGACAGCGTGGGGTAGGGCCGCGCTCGACTGCGGCACGGCCACGGAGGCGATCGCGACTAGAACGCCAATCGCGCCAATCTCGCGTCGAGGTGCGTTCATTGGACCGTCTGCTCCTCTCGCGGTCCTACTAGCTACGCCGGAACCCGATGAAATCCTCTCGATGACCAAGGTGAGGTCGCAGCCAAACAGCGCGATCGCCCAAAGGGACCGGCGGCGAGATAGTCGCGTCGTACGCGCAATAACGAAGGCAATAGGGAGAGCGTCATACAGCTGACACAGGGCTCGTCATCCGTGTCGCGCTGTGTCATCGTCGGCAGATGCGACGTACCCCTCTTCTCAGTGCCATCACGATCGGCACCGTCCTTGCGCTTGCTCTGCCGGCGACGGCGTCCGGTGGATTCTCGACTCATCCGAAGAGCCAGCCGGATCCGCACCCGAACCACCAGACCCAGCTGTGGCGGGTGCGGGTCGGTAACGATGGCGGCTTCGACCGGATCGTGTTCGACGAGCGGTTCTCGAAGTCCGGCTACGACGTCCACTACGTCAAGCACGTGGTCTCGGACGCGTCGGGCAAGCGGATCCACGTGAAGGGCAAGTACTTCCTGTCGGTGGCGTTCACCAACACCGGCACCGATGGCGCGGCGGGCACTCCGACCGACGTGCACAAGAAGTACACGCCGCTGCTCCCCGAGATCCGGCAGATCAAGAAGACCGGCGAGTTCGAGGGGGTGGTGTCCTTCGGCATCGGGCTGAAGCACCGCAGGGACTTCCGCGTCGAGAACCTCACGCACCCACACCGCGTCGTGATCGACGTCAAGCACTAGTCACCCGGGGAAGCGACACACAAACTCGCCCTTGTCGGCTGACGGCACGCTCGCGACCGCCACGGTGCGAGAGGTTGGTGTGTTGCATCCCCGGGGCAGTCGCCGACCGCGCCGCATAAGTCCCTCTCGCGAGGGAAGGAACCTCAATGCGCGCCGCGTGCGGCGGCGCAACGGAGGTGACCTGTCATGGGTAGGCGAGCAATCGGGCATTCGGATCGGCTGGCTATGGCTCGCCGGCGAGGAGCAGTCGCTGGTCCGCTGCTCATGATCCTCGGCGCATGGGGTGCGCTGATTCCATTCTTCGGCCATGCGTTCTCCTACGGCTACACGCCGAACAACACATGGCACTGGACGCAGGCCCGCGGCTGGCTCGAAGTCCTGCCCGGCGCCGTGGCATTCGTCGGTGGCCTGCTGCTGACCATGGCCGGCAACCGGCTCACCGCGATGATCGGTGGCTGGATGGCCGCCCTCGCCGGTGGCTGGTTCGTCGTCGGTACGGTGATCGCACCGTGGTGGAGCCCGGGCGACATCGGCAGTCCCATGGGTTCGGCGGACCGTGTCGTGTGGGAGCAGCTCGGCATGTTCTACGGGCTCGGCGCCGTGATCGTCTTCCTCGCGGCGCTCGGTATCGGCCGTGCGAGCGTCGTGGGCATCCGTGACATCGAGGCCGTGGAGTCCCGCCGCGAGACCATCGACCTGACAGACGACGGACGGACTGAGACCACGACGGCCACCGCGCCCGTCTCGACCCGTCGCACCGTCGTGAACAGCGAACGTTGATCCGCTGACATTCAAGGCATCGGCCCCGGGGAAGATCAAGTTGGGCTAGGTTTCTCCGCATTCGGGAGGAGTGCGGTGAGACGCAGGACCCAGCATCGGTTGGTCGCCCTCGGGGTCGGCTGCTGCGCGGCGGCGGCGACCCTCGTCACCGCCGCCGGCGAGGCGCCCGCGTCTCCGCAGCGAGGCGCGGCCAATGCCGCCGTCAGCCTGCGCGACGCGCATCACGTGAAGGTCATCAAGGTGAAGCGCGTCGGCGCTCGACAGCTTCAGGCCACGATCCGTCCGAAGGCTCTGGCGCGGCCGCTCGGTGTGCGCATCATCTTGCCGGTGCACTATCGCCCCGACCGCCGCTACCCGACGCTGTACCTGTTTCCTGGCACCAGTGGCCACAGCACTGACTGGGTGAAGGCGGGCGGCGCGGTCCCGACGACTCGTCCCTACGACCTGATCACGGTGACCTCGGACATCGGCTTCGACGGCAACGGCGGCTCGTGGTTCAGCAACTGGGTCGATCGCTCGACGGCGATGGGCAAGGCGCAGTTCGAGACCTACAACGCCCACCAGTTGATCCCGTGGATCGATGCCAACCTTGCAACGATCCGCAACCGCACCGGGCGCGCAGTGGCGGGGCTGTCACAAGGCGGGTACGGCGCAGCGATCCTCGCCGCTCGTTATCCCGACAAGTTCGTCGAGATGGCATCGTTCTCCGGCGCGCCCGAGATCGACCGGGCGCTCACCGCCCGAGCCGGCGCGAATGCTGTGATCAGCGCGACCATGGTTGGGCTCAATCATGTGCAGCCTGACGCGCCGTTCGGCAACGTCGTCACCGACCAGATGAACTGGAAGGGCCACGACCCGGCGTACATCGTCCGCAACCTGCGCGGCATGGGGCTCTGGCTCGCCACCGCGGACGGCGCACCTGGCAAGTACGACGACCCGGTCACCAACCCGGTCGGCACAGCGAGCCAGGGCGGGATCGAGTCGCTGACGCACTTCTCCACCCAAGACTTCGTCCAACGGCTGCGTCATCTCCACATGCCGGTGCAGGTCTACGACTACAACAGCGGCACTCATGCCTGGCCGTACTGGGCGCGCGACCTCAGGCACTTCATCAAGCCGCTGATGCATCAGTTCGCGAACCCGCCCGCACCGCCGACACGCGTGCACTACGTCTCGACGGAGAAGCATTGGAAGAGCTTCGGCTGGAAGGTGCGGTGGCAGCGAAGCGAACCGATCGCGTGGGGCTCAATCCACCACGCGAACCGGCACGGCTTCCGCGTGAAGGGCACCGGCGTCGCGATCATCCGCTCGGCACCGATCTTCAAACGCGGCACCATGTATTCGATCGCGCCGGCCGGCAGCAAGTCGTACGTCACCCCGCCAGACCGCCATGGCCGGCTTTACTTCCAGCTGAACACCGGCGACCAGACGCCGAAGAGCACCCGCGTACGAATCACTGCGATGCCCAAGCAGCACCATCGTCCGATCGACTGATCGACTGCGTGGCCGCGCCTGACATGATCGGTGTGAAGTCGATCATGGAGGGGCGATGACTGACTACGACGCGATCGTCATCGGGGCGGGGCACAACGGGCTGACCGCCGCGACGATCCTCGCCCGCGGCGGTCTGCGCACCCTGGTAGTCGAGAAGAACAAGTACACCGGCGGCATGGCGTCGACCGTCGAGCTGTGGGATGGGTACCACTTCGAGATCGCGGGGTCGATCCTCTTCCCGCCGGCGCCCGCGATCGTTGCGGACCTCGGTCTGGATCAGGTCCCGACGGTGGAGACGGAGGTCAACTCCGTCACCCTTGGCGGGCCCGGCGATGCGCCGATGGTCTTCTACCGCGACGTCGAGAAGCTGATGACGCACCTGGCCGACGGTGCCGGCGTGGACGCGCTGCTCGGCATGGCGAACCTCACGGCGTGGGCGGCCGCTCCGTCGCGCGCGCTGTCCCGGTTCGAGGTGCGGACCGAGCCACACACGGTTGACGAGATGTTCGCCTGTGCGACGAACGAAGCCGAGCGGCAGGCCATCCAGGAGATGCTGTTCTCGCCGGTCGCCGAGGTGCTCAACCGTTACCTGCCGGACAAGGACAAGCACCGCGTGGTGCGGGGCATGCTGGCCTTCCTCGCGATCAACTCGACGTACCGCGGGCCGTACACGCCAGGCAGCGCCACGTGTCTCGCCTACGCGCTCGCGACCCCGCCCGGGGTCGACATGATCCGCAAGCTGAAGGGCGGCATCGGGGCGATCAGCGACTACCTGCGCAGCCAGTTCGAGTCCTTCGGCGGCGAGGTCCGGCTCAAGACCCCGGTCGCCCGGATCCTCACCGATGACGGCAGGGTCACCGGAGTGGAGCTGAAGGACGGTGACCGGATCACGGCGCCGATCGTCATCTCGAACCTCGATCCCGGAGTGACGTTCACCAAGCTGCTGGACCCCGCGTCGTTGCCCGACGACCTGATCGCTCGCGTGTCCAGCGTCGACCACCGTGCGGCGTACCTGCAGATGCACTTTGCACTCGACGGGCTGCCGGAGTACGACGCGCCGTACGAAGTCCTCAACGAGCCGGGGATGCAGGCGTCGGTGGGCTACTTCGGCTCACCCGAGGACATGCAGCTCGACTTCGAGAACTGCCGTCGCGGCGTCGTCCCCGAGGACCCGTCGATGAGCCTGCAGATCCCGACCGTGTTCGACCCGGACATGGCGCCGCCAGGCAAGCACGCCGCGAGCGTCTACGCCATGTACTTCCCCGTCGAGAACGACCGCACGATCCACGGCCGGCTGAAGACGCAGATGGGCGAGCGGATCATCAACAAGGTGAGCAAGCTCGCGCCGAACTTCCGCGACCTGATCACCAAGCACACGACCTTCGCCAGCTACCACATGGAGTCGATGTTCGCCTGCCCCGAAGGCGACTTCTGCCATGGTCTGATCCACCCGGAGCTGATGGGCGCCAACCGACCAGGACCTCGCGGCTGGCGCGACCTGCCGGTGCCGATCAAGGGCCTCTACCTCGGCGGCGCCGGATGTTCCGGCGGGCCGGGCATCACGTTCGTCCCCGGCTACAACGCCGGCTACGAGGCTCTCGACGACGCGCGCTGACCGCCGTACCCGCCCCACCAAGGTCCCTACCGCACCGCACTGCCGTCCCACCATCCTCAAGTAACGCCCAACCGTCTCGAATCGTTGCTTTTGGAGCCCCGAAACCAACGATTCGAGACGGTTGGACGATAAAGAGAGGGCGGCGGGCGCCCACCGCTGCGGACGGTCAGCGGGGGCCGCGGACCAGGCGGCCGGGGCGGGCGCCGGTGTCGACCCCGTTGCGGCGCGTGACCAGGCCGGACACGATCGTCTCCGTGTAGCCGGTCGCCCCCTGCACCAGCCGGCGACCACCCGCCGGTAGGTCATGCGCCATCCGCGGCGTCTGGAGCTGCAGCGCATCGAAGTCGATGACGTTCAGGTCGGCCTTCTTGCCCGCGGCGATCACGCCACGATCGGTCAGCCCGAACAGGTGCGCAGTGTCGGCGGTCTGCTTCTTGACGACGTACTGCAGCGGCAGCTTCTCGCCGCGGACCCGGTCGCGCGCCCAATGGGTGAGCAGGTACGTCGGGTACGACGCGTCGCAGATCATCCCGCAGTGCGCGCCACCGTCGGACAGCCCGGAGACACCTGCCGGGTGCAGCAGCATCTCGCGGATCACCTCGTGGTCGCCGCCGACGTAGTTGAAGAACGGCAACAGCAACAGCGCCTGCGCGTTCTCGGCGAGCATCAGGTCGTAGAACATTTCGAGGCCGCTCATCCCCGCCGCCTCGGCCAGGGCAGCAACCGTCTGGTCGGGCGTCGGCTCGTAGTCCAGTGGCTGACCCATCGAGTAGATCTGGTCGCACGCCGCCTGCAGCCCGAGATGCATCGCGTCGAACTGCTTGGAGGGGTCGACCGGCAGGTCATCCTCCGAGAGGATCGCGGCCTTGATCGCCGGCTTCGACAGCTCCGCGCCGCGCTCCTCGAGCGGCAGCTCGCAGATTCGCCGGAAGGTGGGCCGGTGACTGAACGGGTTGTGACCCGGGAAGCCGATCAACATGCCGAACGGCCGCGCCGCCACCTGCGGGTAGAGCTGCGACCCCGCCTCGTAGGCCGCGGCGGACAGGTCCATCAGCTCGCGCCACTCATCCGGTGCGGAATGCACCTGCACCAGCGCGAACGACACCGGCCGGTCGATCTCCTTCGACAGCCGCTGCATCCAGTCGAGCTCGCGCATCGGCGCGAGGAGGTCGTCGCCCGTGCCACCCGCCGGCGCCAGTTCGAAGATGCCCCGCCCGCCGCCGCCCGCCGCCATCGCGCGACCGAGAGCGAACAGCTCGTCCTCCGCGGCATACGTGCCGGGCACCGGCTCGCCATCCATCGCCTTGTGGGCGATGGTGCGCGACGTCGAGAACCCGAGGGCTCCCGCCGCCATCGCCTCGCGCACGATGACAGCCATCGCGGCGATGTCCTCCGGGCTCGCCGGCTCGTTCTTCGCGCCGCGCGTGCCCATGGCGTACGCGCGCACGGAGCCGTGCGGCACCTGGACGCCGAAGTCGACCGAGAGCTCGCGCTTGCCGATCACGTCGAGGTACTCAGGGAAGGTCTCCCATCCCCACGTGATGCCTTCCGTCAGCGCCGTACCCGGGATGTCCTCGACGCCCTCCATCAACGAGATCAACCAGTCCTCGGTGCCAGGACGCACCGGCGCGAAGCCGACGCCACAGTTGCCGGACACGACCGTGGTGACGCCGTTGCCGCTCGAGGGCTCGAGCAGCGGGTCCCAGCTGACCTGCCCGTCGTAGTGCGTATGGATGTCGACGAAGCCGGGCGTCACGAGCCGCCCGGTCGCGTCGATCGTCTCCGCCGCCTCGGGCGTGCCGTTCGACGCGCCATCGGTACGACGGACCTCGACGATCGATCCGTCCTTGACCATCACGTCACCGACGAACGGCTCCCCGCCGGTCCCGTCGACGATCGTGCCACCGGCAATTCGCATGTCGAGCATCGACAACCTCCCGCGACCCATCATGACGGCGAGACCGCCTTTGCAACAGGCGGGTTGCGAACCGTCGGCCATAGTTGGGCATACCCGGGCCTTCCGCCTCCGCCATTCGGGTTACTTCGACGATCGCCATCCGATGCCGGCAATTGTCAGGCACAGTGAGTTGGTGGGCACCGATCCTGCGAGCTTGGCTGCGGCAGCTTCGTCGGTGACGGCCGTCGTGCACGTTGCACATGCCGGGCTGGTCATCGGTGGTGCAGCGACCGTCCTTGCCATGCTCTCGCCGCTGGCGATGCGCCGCCGCCGCGCTGCACTCGCCGAGCTGAGGTTCGCGGCCGCTACCGGCAACCTGGTGCGGCTCGCGGAGCTCCGAGCCGCCGGACACGATCATCGACACCACGTCACCGACCGCGCGCGGCCGGCGCTCGTCGTCGCGATCATGGGGAGCCTCGCCGCCGCTGGCGTGCATGCCGCCGTCTGCCCGGCCCATTTTCATGAGGCGTTTCGCTTCGGGATCTTTTTCCTCGCACTGTCCACCTGGCAGGTCGTGTGGTCCGTGCTCGCCGTACGACGACCGAGCAGCGGGCTGTTCGCAGCGGGGATCCTCACCAGCCTCACAACCGTGACGCTCTGGGTCGTCACGCGCACCGTCGGCCTGCCGTTCGGTCTCGCCGAGGTCGAGCCCGTCGGTGCGCCCGATCTCCTCGCCAGCATCGCGGAAGTCGCAACCGTGGTCGGCCTGCTCCGCTGCACCGGTGTCGTGGAGCGCCTGACTATCGGACTCAGCGGAAGGAGCGCCTGATGTGGTGGCACATCGGACTCGTCGCGAACGCCCTCGTCGCGCTCGCGTATCTCGCGATCGCGTACGCGATCGTCAAGCCGCTCATCGAGAGCCGTCAGCTCCGGACCAACGCACTGGGCGCCGCGACGGCTGCGATCTTCTTCACCTGCGCCGTGCATCACGGCGGGCACACCGTGCACATGCTGCTGCCGGGCCTCGGCGTCGAGAAGCCACAGGGGCTGGCGATGCGTGCGTCGTACGACTGGCAGATGGCCACGTGGGACGTCATCAGCGCGGCGGTCGGCATCTACTACTGGACGTTGCGGCGGACCTACGGGCCCCTCATGCGCGGCGCGCAGCTCTTCGAAGACATGCGACAGCGAGAGGCGCAGGCGTTGGAGCTCAACGACAACGTGCTACAGGGTCTGGTCGTCGCGAAGCTGGCGCTCGACCTCGACGATCGAGCGAAGGCGACAGCGGCACTCGAGACAGCCATCGGATCCGCCAGCCACATGATCACTGACCTGCTGGGGACGCACCCGGAGCGATTGGGGACCGGCATGCTGCGCTCGAAACCGGCTGCGCTGGACGAGGCCGCTACATGATCACCGTCTCCTCCCGGTTGGCGACGGTCGTCGTCATCGACGACACCCCCGACCTCCGCCTGTTGTTGCGCATGGTGCTGGAGCTCTCCGACCGCTACACGGTGGTCGGCGAGGCAGGCGATGGCGCGGCGGGCATCAAGGTCGTGAGTGAGTGGCAGCCCGACCTGGTCCTGCTCGACCTGGCGATGCCGGTGATGGACGGGCTCGAAGCGCTGCCAGGGATCCGAAGCGCGGCGCCGACGACCAAGGTCGTCGTGCTGTCCGGCTTCGAGGCGGACCGGATGGCCGAGCAGGCGGTCAGCCGAGGGGCAGACGGCTACCTCCAGAAGGGCACTCAGCCCGACGACGTCGTGGCGATGCTCGATGACATCCTCGGCATCGGTGCGCCCCCCGCCGTCGCCGCCCCACGGATCCCGCATCAGCAGGCCGGTGAGCACGAGGAGATCGAGGCGCTTCGAGCTGCCGTGGCGACGGCCGCACATGAGCTGCGTACACCGTCGACCGTGCTGATCGGCCTGTCGCAGACCTTGATGCAGCGGCGCGACAAGCTCGACGCCGCCCGGATGGACGAGCTGCTGGACGCGATCGTCCGGCAGACCCGCGTGCTCGACAGGGTCACGGCGGATCTCCTCACGTCCGCCCAGGCACAGCGCGGCGGCCTCTCCGCGCAGCCGGAGCCGATGGACCTCACCCCCGCTCTGCGAGCGGCCGCTCGCGCGGTCGCAGACCAGACAGACATCACGGTCGACGCCCCCGGCGAGCTCCAGGTCGTGGCGGACCCGGTGCGGGTACAGCAGATGCTGACGAACCTCGTGTCCAACGCGATGAAGTACGGCGCGGCGCCGGTGTCGATCACGGCATCGGTCGCTGAGGGCCGCGCACTCGTGCGGGTCGACGACCGCGGGCCGGGAGTACCCGACTCCTTCAGGCCGCAGCTGTTCGAGCAGTACGCACGTGCGACGGGATCACGCGCCTCCGGAACTGGACTCGGTCTCTACGTCGTCCGCGAGCTGGCTACGGCACAAGGTGGAGCAGCCTGGTACGAGCCCCGCATCGATGGCGGCTCCAGCTTCCGGTTCACCCTGCCCCTGGGTTGACCGCCGCTTCACGAGCGCCCGGAGAATGGGCGTGTGACGCGGCGGAGTGCGGGACTACTGGTGTTTCGCCGTACCGAGTCCGGCCCTGAGGTGCTGATCGCCCACATGGGTGGCCCGTTCTGGGCACGCAAGGACGACCGCGCCTGGTCGATCCCCAAAGGCGAGTACGACGACAGCGAGGAACCGCTCGCCTGCGCGCGGCGCGAGTTCGCGGAAGAGCTCGGGCAGCCGCCTCCCGAGGGCGACCCGATCAGCCTCGGCGAGATCACGCAATCGAACGGCAAGGTGGTCACTGCGTGGGCACTCGAGGGCGACCTGGACGCCGGCGCAGTCGTGAGCAACACCTTCGAGATCGAGTGGCCACGAGGGTGGGGGCGGCTGCAGGAGTTCCCCGAGATCGACCGGGCGGCGTGGGTGGATCTCGCGACCGCGAGGCGGAAGCTCATCGCCGCGCAGGCCGAGTTCATCGATCGCTTCGAAGTGGTCTACTGACGCCATGGCGCGACTGCGAACCGCCACGGTGTCGCTGCTCCTCGCGCTCCCACTAACGGCGTTGTCGATTGAACCCACCGGCCACGCGGCTGCCGGACCGGACAAAGCCGGCCGCGGCCTGAACTCCGAGATCTACCAGCTGTCGGTCACGCCGAAGTCGACGGATGCGTGGGCCCTGGCCTTCAACTACCGGCCCGGCAGCTCGAGCGTCGGCGACGTCATCCGGCGCTACCACCACGGCACCTGGTCCAAGGAACGCATCACAGGCGTCCCGAAGACCGGCGTCTATCTCAACGGCATCGCGGGCGCGACCGCCACGACAGCGTGGGTCGCCGGCGACACGTACGACACGACAACGACGACGTACCACCCGCTACTCGCTCGTTGGAAGTCCGGCGTCTTCCGTCGGATGCCGGTGCCTGGGTTCACACACGGCCGGCTGATCGACATCGCAGCCTCGAGCAAGCGCAACGCGTGGCTGGTCGGGTCACCCGGGGACTTCACGCCGAACGTCGCGTTCCGGTGGAACGGCCACAAGTGGAAAGACACGAAGCTGCCGCAGTCATCAGCGGCCGAATTCGGCGCCGCGTCCATCGCCACCTCGGGTCCCAAGAACACGTGGATCGCCGAGCAGGGGAACACGTCGACCGTTCAGCACTGGAATGGCTCCAAGTGGGCCGAGGTCCGGCTGCCGACCGAGGTCGTCGCCGAGTCAGTCGCGACGACCCCGACCCACACCTGGGTTGCCGGCTACCGCAACGGCACCACGGCGACGCCGGTCGTGCTGCGGCTCGCCGGGTCGACGTGGAAGTCCATCAAGCTCAAGCACCTCGACGGCGCGACACCGGGCATGTTCTTGGGCATCGGCGCGTCCGGATCACATGCCTACGCCGTCGGCCGGACCTCGTTGGTCGGTGTCGGCGAGGCCGTGGCGATCGCCGCGGTCCTGCACGGCAAGTCCGGTACCGCCGTCCGCCCGATCTCGGTGCCCAAGTACACCGCGCTCAATGACGTCGCCGCCTCGAGAAAGCTCGTGCTCGCCGGCGGGGACTACGCCAAGAAGGGCAGCTGCCAGTCGCCGTTCCACTCGATCGCGGAGCGGTTCCGGCACGGGGAATGGAGTCGCGTGGCGATCCCGAAGAAGCTGGTGCCCGCGAGCAAGGGCGGACCGGTCGCCTGCGGCTGAGACCGCCACGCGATAGAACCACTCCGAGCCCATGGACAGGAGCGGTGATGACTGAGCAGGACCACGGCGGCGATCGGCCGGCTGGTTGGTACGACGGCTGGACCGAGGGACCCGGCGCCCCCTTCGACGGTCGACCAGCGCCCCCTGACGATCGCGAGTACCGGACCCTGACATACGAGGTCGACGGCCGGATCGCGCGGATCACCTTCAACCGCCCTGAGCAGGGCAACGCGATCACCCTCGACACTCCCGTCGAGCTCGCCGACGCGGTCGAGCGCGCCGACCTTGACCCTCGCGTGCACGTGATGGTCGTCGCCGGGCGCGGCAAGGGATTCTGCGGCGGCTACGACCTCTCGGTCTTCGCCGAGCACGGCATGGACGAGTCGGACGTGAAGGTCGACCGGCGAGGCACGGCGCTCGACCCGGCCGTCCAGGCCCGCAACCACGATCCGCGGCGTACCTGGGACCCGATGCTGGACTACGCGCTGATGAGCCGGTTCAACCGCGGCTTCGCCTGCCTGCTGCATGCCAACAAGCCAACCGTCGCGAAGCTGCACGGGTTCTGCGTTGCGGGTGGGACCGACATCGCGCTGTTCGCCGACCAGATCATCGCTGCATCGGATACGAAGATCGGGTATCCGCCGACCAGAGTGTGGGGCATCCCCGCCGCAGGCATGTGGGCCCACCGACTCGGTGACCAGCGGGCGAAGCGACTGCTGTTCACGGGCGACACGATCTCCGGCGCCGAGGCGGCCGAGTGGGGCCTCGTGGTCGAGGCGCCGGCGGCCGAGAACCTCGAGGCACGGACCGAGAACCTGCTCGAGCGCATCGCGCGGATGCCGACCAACCAGCTGATGATGGCGAAGCTCGCCATGAACAGCGTCCTGCTCAACCAAGGGGTCGCGAACAGCATGATGGTGAGCACGGTGTTCGACGGCGTCGCCCGACACACCCGCGAGGGCTATGCCTTCCAGCAGCGGGCGGCGACGGTCGGGTTTCGGCAGGCGGTGGCAGAACGTGATGACCCGTACGGCGACCGCGGCCGCTCCACGCACAAGGGGTAGTTAGCCGACGGACGGCTACGGGCACGACAATCGACGCGATGCACGTCACCCGTCGACACCTGCAGCTCGGCCTGGCCGCGCTCTGGATCGTCGATGGCGCGCTGCAATGTCAGCGGTACATGTTCACGAAGTCCTTCGGTCGCGAGGTCATCCTCGGCGAGGCGGCCACCGGCACGCCGTGGTGGGTTGCACATCCCGCCCACTGGGCCGCGGACATCATCATCACGCATCCGGTGCTCACGAACGCCGGCTTTGCAGCATTCCAGCTCGCCCTCGGCACGGCGTTGCTCTGGCGTCGTACCGTGCGCGTCGCGTTGCTCGGATCCGTCGCGTGGGGGCTGCTCGTGTGGTGGCTGGGCGAGGGCATCGGCGGGCTCACGACCGGCGAGACGCTGCTGAGCGGAGCGCCGGGAGCCGCGCTGCTGTATGCCGTGGTGGCGGTGACGGCGTGGCCCGACCGCACCGGGGCGTCGGATGTGCGGCCGTCGCTGCTCGCCCTACCAGCCTGGTGCGCCCTGTGGGTGATGGGTGCGGGGATGCAGCTGGCAGCCGGCAACAACTCGGGCGACGCCCTGGCGGCGGCCTTCGAGGATGGCGGCATGGAGGCGATGGGCTGGATCCGGCACCTCGACAACACCCTCGCGCGGCACCACATCTCCGACCTCGTGGTTGCGGCGATCATCGCCGTCGAGGTCCTCATCGCGCTCTGGGCGACGATCCCCGGCCGGGCCCGCATCGCATCGGCCTACACCGGAATCGGCGTCGGCGTTGCAGCCTGGGTGCTGGTCCAAGGGCTCGGCGACCTGACCACGGGCCAGTCGACCGATCCGAACACCGGTCCGCTCATCGTGCTGATGGCATTCGCCGTGCTCGGTCTCTCTGACGTCTCGTGGAACGACAATCGCCGCCACGCGAGTCGATCGGCGACGAGGCCGAGGACCGCGTGACGGCGACCGCCACGTACTACTGCAGAACTACTTGAGGTTGACGATCCTCACCATGCCCATGAAGGCGTGGGGGATGCCCGTCATCGGGTCCGGGAAGAAGCACATCAGTGCGTACGAGCCGCGGTGCAGCTTGTAGCGCAGCGTCATCGACTGATGCGGGCCGACGATGTCGGAGTCCACCGACGGACCGGGGACCGCGAACGGCGGCCGGCCGTGACCGTTGGCGAAGAAGTCGAGGACGTCCTTGCGGGTCGTGCCCGGCTTCACTCGCTCCAGGTCCACGAAGTGCGGCGACTTGTGCATGCCCTTGGAGATGTTCTTGAACTTGATCGTGCCCTTGGCCGGCAGCGTCTTGTCGCCATGCCAGCGTGCCTTCTTGGTCGCCTTCACCGTGGCGGAGGTCGCGACCGGTGCACGGTGCGCCTTTGGCCCGGACACCGTGAGGATCACCGGGTGCGGCTTGGGAGTGTTGGTGCTGTCGTTGAACAGGTAGTAGGTGCCCGCCTTGTTCAACTTCACCGAGCCACGCAGCTTCTGGCCCTGAGACGGTGCCAGGCCGCCGTACTCAGTCGAGTTTGCCAACGCGCGGTGAAACGCTTTGAGCCCTGACTTCGACGGGCCCTTCGGGCCGTAGCTGGCACCGAAGGTCTTGATGTCCTGACGCAGCTGGTGGTACGTGTAGCCGTGCTTCAGCCGGACGATCTCGAACGCACCGTTGCCGCCCTTGCCGATACCGGTCAGCGCGACCGTGCCGGGCTGGAAGGCGCTCGGCCCGTGCACCTTGAACTTGTGCTTGGACACCTTCACCTTGAGCTTGGGTGTCGCCGCGATGGTCTTGGTCGCGTGCGGGGCGCTGATCGCTGAGCCAGCGCTCACCCCCACAAGCGCGAGCGAGGTGGTAGCCGCGACCGCGACTCCCACCGACATCCGGGTTCTTCCTGACATGCAGCCTCCTCATGAATTTTGACCGCCGCGAATGGTCATACGTTGACGCGCGCACTTTAAGCCCACCCCTGTGTCATTGCCATAGCCAGTAGGCCGCCTCGCTAAACCGCCACGAGCGTGCGGGCGAGATGCGAAACTTCACAGATGCGAATTGCACGGGGGCATGCTGCGGCGTTGAGCGTAGCGATCGCGGCGGCGGTCGGGTACGGCGTCGTACCGTCCGCGTCCGCGGCGGAGGGGATGTCGCTCGGGCACACGCCGCAGGCGTTGCGCCAGACCTCGGCGACGATCGTCATCCCCCACAACGCGCAGACCCACGGCTACGCCACCCGCGTCGTCACCATCTCCAAGGGCGGCGCCTTAAGCGCCACCAACCTGGACTCCATCGACCACACGGTGACCTCCGTCGCGCACGACTCCCACGGCGACCCGCTGTTCAGCGTCCTCGTGTCGCCCGGCTCCACGACCTCGATCCCGGCCGCGAGCGACCTGGCGCCAGGCCGGTACGACTTCTTCTGCAGCTTCCACCCGAACATGCAGGGGAAGTTGATCGTCGAGGGCAAGGGCGGCGGGGTCCACCCCACGCCGCAGAGCTTCGACCAGCCCCTGCTCATTCCCCCGGTCAAGACCAAGGCGCACATCACGCTGCACGCCAAGCAGACACCGGTGCGGGTGCTGCCGACCGGGCAGCGCACCTACATGTGGACCTACGGCGGCAGCTATCCCGGCCCGACGATCAAGCGTCCGGCCGGCAAGGACACCAAGGTCACCTTCATCAACGACCTGCCCGACGCCGCCGGATCGATCTCGACCCACTTCCACGGCGATCACCATTCGGCTGCCGCTGACGGCCAGCCCACCACCCACCTGATCAAGCACGGGAAGTCGCACACCTACAACTACCCGCTGCGCGAGGCCGGAAAGCCGGAGCGAGCGGCGTTCGAGTACTACCACGACCACCGCATGTCCCGGACCGCCAAGAACAACTGGGAGGGGTTGCAGGGCATGTTCATCACGCACGACAAGCGGACGCCCAAGCTGCGCCTCCCAACGGGAAAGTACGACGTACCGCTGCTCATCGCGGACCGCAGCTTCAACGACAACAACCAGCTCACCGACCCGTTCCCGCCGCCGGCGATGGGTCCGATCACCGGACCGATGGCGCCGCCGAACGACGCGACGGTCGGCACGCACATCCTGGTCGACGGCCGCTATGCGCCGTACCAGAAGGTCGCTGCCCATCGGTACCGGCTGCGGCTGCTCAACGGGTCGGACTACACGTCATATGACTTTGCGCTGTCCGACGGCCGGCCGTTCGTACAGATCGGCACGGGGAACGGGCTGTTGCCGAAGCCGGTGATCCGCCAGGACATCATCCTCGGTCCGGCGCAGCGCGCCGATGTGATCGTCGACTTCCACGGCGAGCTGCACAAGAAGATCGTGCTCGACTCGATCCCGACCAAGGGCTCCGCACCGAGTGGCCTCGGCACCCCGAACGCCGAGATCATGCAGTTCCGCGTGACACACGCCGCGAAGGACACGTCGCGGATCCCGGCTGCGATCGAGCCGGCGCCGAAGCTGAAAGCGCCGAAGAAGGTCGCGAAGGTGTGGAAGTTCGGCCTCCGCGGCAACGAGACCGACGGCACCTACTGGTCGGTGAACGGCAAGCCGTTCGACCCCAATCGGGTGGACTACACGGTGCCGCTCGGGTCCACACAGACCTGGAAGCTGAAGAACGTCAGCCCGATCACGCACTTCATCCACATCCACGAGGAGACCTGGCGCACGGTCGAGTACAACGGCAAGAAGCCGCCGCCGTACCTGCGTGGCATCGAGGACACCTGGCGGGTGGATCCCGGCCAGACCGTGAAGGTCGCCGCGAAGTTCACCGACTACACCGGTGTCTTCATGATCCATTGCCACATGCTGAACCATGAGGACGACGGGATGATGGCGCAGTTCGCGGTCGTCAAGCGAGGCCACCACGCCCTTCCGGCCGGTTACTACCTGGCCGGCACGCACCATCGGGTCGCCACGCCGATGGCGATGGACGGGATGGACTCGGCTGACCCGATGGGCGCATCTGCCGGGCCGACCGACTGGTGGCGGATGGTCGGCCGGACCGGGTCGGCATCCCTGGCCGAGGCGCTGGTGCTGGCGCTGATCATCGGCTACCGCCGCGCGAACCGGCGCCACGCCACCTGAGGCGCCACCGAGCTGCCGCCGAGCCGGGCGGAACGGGCCTTCGAAAGGCTCTCTGGCGCCCGTTTCGCGGGGCTCGGCGATCAGTTCACGCCGATAGGTCTGGGCGGCGGGACACGAAGCGCGCTCGGAGGGACTCGAACCCCCAACCTTCTGATCCGTAGTCAGATGCTCTATCCGTTGAGCTACGAGCGCAGTTGAAGCGCAGACGAGTGTAGCCGTCGCTCCCGGAGAGGCGGCCCGGCGGCGAAGTCAACCGTCAGTCGGTGCCGGATCCTCGGCGACCCAGCGTGACCGCAGGTCCGTGAGCCAGTCCGGGAAGTCCAGCGGCACGTCCGGCAGGACCGACGCGCCCTGGTCAGCGAGCACTTGCTCGAACAGCGCCTGGTCGTCGCCCCACGAACGCGGGTCGCCCATCATGACCTCGAGCAAGACAGTGCCGTCAGGTCCGGCGAGGAACGGCCCGAACGCAGCGCCGTATGGCAGCTCGATGTGGGTGCCGGCGGGACAGTGCCGGTCGCCGCACCACATCTCGCCTTCCATGACGAACAACACGTGCGGGCTGTGGTGACCGTGGCGGCGGATCACCATTCCGGGGTCCCACTTCGCATACAGCGACAGGTACGGCGGGTCCGGCGAGAACGCGAACCACTTCTCCCAGACCGCGGCTTCGCTGCCGTCGGCACGCTGGATCCGCTTGACCTGCTGCCAGGGCACGTCAGCATCGTCGAGGTGCCGGAACGTCGGGGACAGACCTGCCACCTTCGGGCTGCTCGACGCGTCGTCGGTCACCGCGGCACCGTATCGCAGCAGTCGAGAACTCACGAGAAACCGTTGTAGGGTAACGAAAAGCAGCGACACGAAAAACCTTGGTGCCGATGTGCCTGGCAAGGCAACCAAACAGCACCTACCGTCGTCTCACTACACGACACCTTCCCCGTCCCCTTCCGTAAGAGTTCTTCGATGCGGCGCAGAAATTCTGGCTACCCGCGGACGTCGTATGGGCGCGCGGGGCTGACGCGTACGCCGACAACGCCGCGATCCAGCATCACGCGACGCGCGATCCTCGGCGCGGTCGCGCTGCTCACCGGCGGCGGGGTCGTGGAGCTGTTTCGCAGCTCCCACCACCATTCGGCGACGGTCCAGGGCGGACCCTCGACGCCACTGCCCCAGCGAAGTGGCGGCGCGAATGGCGGGACCACAGCGCCGGAGACGAGCAGCCAGCCGACGCACCGCCCGACCCTGCCCGACAAGGGCCTGCATGGCAACGGCGACTCGACCGGCCCGCACCACCAGCACGCTGATCTGCACCGTCACGGTCATTCGCACGCGGGCGGCAAGGGTCACCACCCGCACGGCCATGACAACGGGAAGCACGACGGCAAGCACCGCTCCAGCGGTCACCGGTCACGTCGCGAGGAGCACGTGTCGCTGCCCGCGGCCAAGGTCCGGGAGCGATCGCACCCGATCTACACCGTCCACGACGTGGACACGAGTCCGCCGGCTCACGCGATCGCGCTCACGATCGACGACGGCCCGGACCCGGACTGGACCCCCAAGGTGTTGCGCCTGCTGGAACGCCATCACATGCAGGCGTCCTTCTGTGTGGTCGGCATCCACGCCGACACCTATCCGGGCCTGATCCGCGACATCCACCGCGCGGGCCACGCGATCGTCAACCACAGCTACACACATGTGCAGCCATTCGCCCGCCAGTCGGAGAAGCGCATCGTCGCCGAGATCACCAAGACGCAGCGAGCGATCGAGCGTGCCGCCAAGGTGACGCCCGAGCTGTTCCGCTCACCCGGCGGGGACTGGTCACCGTTCGTGTTCCGCGCCCTCGCCGCCTACGGCCTCACGCCGCTGGATTGGGATGTGGATCCGCGGGACTGGGCGATGCCTGGACGCAAGCGGATCCAGGCGAAGATGCTGCGCGGCCGGCCGGGCGACATCGTGCTCTGCCACGACGGCGGCGGCAACCGCGTCGAGACCGTGCGGGCGCTGCGCAGGGTGCTGCCGACCTGGCGGCGGCGTGGCTACACGACGATGCCGCTCGTGCTCCCGGCCAGCGCGAAACGACCGCCCCGCCAGCACACGCCACCGACCACGTCGCCGTCCGACCGACCCTCCGGCGGATCGAGCAGTTCGCCGACTTCGTAACCTTCCGCCATGACGGCGGAGCGACCGGACGACGGCTTCACCCCGCTTCACGACGACGTCCGGCGGCTCGGCGCGATGCTCGGTGACGTCGTTGCCGAGTCTGGTGGCACCGACCTCTACGACGACGTGGAGGCGCTGCGCCGGGCCTGCCGCGACGTGCGACGCGGCGACGCCGACGTCGATCCGCAACAGCTCGTCGACGCGCTGCCGCTCGACCAGGCGGAGCGCGTCGCACGGGCGTTCACCGTGCTGTTCCATCTCGTGAACCTTGCCGAGGAGCGGCACCGGGTCCGCGTCCTGCGGCACCGTGACCGGTTCGACCGAGCTCCGTCGCGCGACTCACTCGCCGGCGCCGTGGCTGAGCTCGGCACAGATGCTGCGGCCGATGCCCTTCGGTCCGTCGAGGTCCACCCGGTGTTCACCGCGCATCCGACGGAGGCCCGACGCCGTGCGGTCGTCACGGCGCTGCACCGGATCGCGGCCGAGCTGGAGCGAGGTGACGACCCGCGGGTGGGCGACAGCGAGCGCGCGGACGCGGAGCGGCGGGTCCGCGAGGAGATCTCCACGCTGTGGGAGACCGCCCTGGTGCGCCCGACGAGGCTCGATCCGCTCGACGAGGTGCGCGCCACGATGGCGGTGTTCGACGAGACGTTGTTCCGGCTGGCGCCGAGGCTCTACCGCGCGACCGAGCAGGCGCTCGGCGGAACCGGTACGACGGCGCCGCGGACTCCGCCGTACCTCGTCCTCGGATCCTGGGTGGGTGGCGATCGTGACGGCAACCCCTTCGTCACCTCCGAGATCACCCGCGAGGCGCTCGAGGTGCAGGCCGACCACGTGTTGCGCGCGCTGGAGAACGCCGCGACGCGGATCGGCCGAAGCCTGACGCAGAGCATCGAGATGACGCCGCCCAGCAACGAGCTTCGGGCCGCCCTCGACGCCGACGCGACCGCGCACCCGAAGCAGAGCGCGGCACTGGCCCGGGCGTCGAGCGGTCAGCCGCACCGGCACAAGGTCATGTTCGCGGCCGCCCGGATCCGGGCTACCCGGACCCGCGACGCCGACCTGGCCTATCGCTCACCCGACGACCTGCTGGCCGACCTCCGCCTCGTCCAGGACTCCCTCGCCGCCGCCGGCGCGGCGCGGTCGGCGTACGGCGAGCTCCAGAACCTGATCTGGCAGGTGGAGACGTTCGGCTTCCACCTCGCCGAGCTCGAGATCCGGCAGCACAGTGGCGTGCACGCGGCCGCGCTCGCCGACCTCGACGCGCACGAGGGCGAGCCCAGCGAGGACATGACCCGCGAAGTGCTTGCCACGATCCGCGTGATGGCCGCGCTGCAGGACCGCTGGGGGGAACGGGCCTGCCACCGGTACGTCGTCAGCTTCTGCCATTCCGCCGCCGACCTCGCCGCTGTGCCGCGGCTCGTGCGCCATGCCCTCGGCGACCGCGCGGACGGGCTCCGGCTCGACGTCGTCCCGCTGTTCGAGACTGGGGAGGACCTTCGCCGGTGCACCGAGACGCTCGACGAGTGGGTGGCGGAGCACGGTCGACCCGAGCGGCTCGAGGTGATGCTCGGCTACTCCGACTCGGCGAAGGACGTGGGACCGCTCTCCGCCACCTTGCTGCTGTACGACGCCCAGGCCGCGCTGGCTCGGTGGGCGGATGAGAACGGCGTCGCGCTGACGCTGTTCCACGGCCGCGGCGGGTCCCTCGGGCGGGGCGGCGGGCCGGTGAACCGGGCGATCCTCGCGCAGCCGCCGGGCAGCGTTGCCGGCCGGTTCAAGGTCACGGAGCAGGGCGAGGTCATCTTCGCGCGCTACGGCAACCCGAAGATCGCGGAACGGCACCTCGAGCAGGTGACGGCGGCCGTGCTGCTCGCCGGGACGCCCGCGGTGGGGCAGCGCAACTCCGACGCTGCCGCACGCTTCGCGGAGCTGGGGTCGCTGATGGAGCGCGCCAGCCGGGAGGCCTATCGCGCCCTGGTCGAGACCGACGGCTTCGCCGACTTCTTCGCCCAGGTCTCGCCGCTGGAGGAGCTCGCTGATCTCGCACTTGGATCTCGCCCCTCGCGGCGGCCCGGGGGCAAGGGAGGCCTCACCCTCAACGACCTGCGTGCCATCCCGTGGGTGTTCGCCTGGTCGCAGACCCGCTGCAACCTCACCGGGTGGTACGGACTCGGGAGTGGGCTCGCCGCCGCCTCGACCGACGATCTCCGTACGGCGTACCGCGAGTGGCCGCTGTTCACCGCACTCATCGACAACGCCGAGATGTCGTTGGCGAAGACCGACCGCGTGGTCGCCACGCGCTACCTCGCGCTGGGTGACCGCCCGGACATCACCGACCGCGTACTCGCCGAGCTGGATCGCACGACCGAGCAGGTCCTCGGCGTCCTCGGCTCTGACCGCCTGCTGGAGGGCCGGCACATCCTCGCCGCCGCCGTCGATCTTCGGAACCCCTACGTCGACGCGCTGTCTCATCTCCAGCTGCGCGCGCTGCGTGCCCTGCGGCTCGGCGAGTTCGCGGACGAAGCGGAGGAGGCCCGGCTGCGGAATCTGCTGCTGCTCAGCGTCAATGGCGTCGCCGCCGGGTTGCAGAACACCGGCTGACCCGGAACCCAATGGATAGTTGGACCGGGGCGCGGGAAGGCTGTCGAGATGGCGATCAACCGGCGCGTGATGGCGCTACCTGCAGACCAGGTGTGGGACGCGTTGTCCGACGGCTGGACGTACAGCGACTGGGTGGTCGGCACCCGCAAGATCCGTGACGTGGATGACACGTTCCCGGCCAAGGGCTCCCGGCTGCACTACACGATCGGGCACTTCCCGCTACGGCATGACAGCCACACCGAGGTGCTCGACGTCGACCCGTCCGAACGCCGGCTGGACCTCGCGATCAACTCGCAGCCGGCGGGGCGCTTTCGGGTCGTTCTGAACGTCACGCCACAGTCGGAGCGGACGTCGCTGGTAGAGATTGACGAGAAGCCGCTCGACGGCATCGTCAAGGTGCTGCACAACCCGCTGTTCGACCTGGTCATCAAGGTGCGCAACGTGGAGACACTGCGACGCCTCGAGCGGGTCAGCGAGAGCCGCGGCGCCACGCTGCACCCGGCTCAGCGGTAGATCGCGTCCTGTAGCCGCTGGCTCAGTCGGCTACGCGCCGGACCGAGCACGCCGGCGTGCCGAAGCGCGACCGTCGCGGCGTTTGCGCCGCAGCCGCCGTGCACTGAACCGCCCGGGTGCGCCGACGCGGACGCCAGATACAGACCCGCGATCGGTGTCTCGGGTCGGCCGAGGCCGGGAACCGGACGCCAGAACAGCTGCTGGTGGATCGACGCCGAGCCGCCGTTGAGGGCACCCTGCCAGAGGCTGCGGTCAGCGGCGTGGAGCTCCCAGGGACCGACGACGTACCGGGCGATGATCGTCTTGCGAAAGCCCGGCGCGGCGTCCTCGATCGTCTGCTCGAGGCGGCCGACGACCACGTCGACCTCCTTGGCGTCCCATCGACCCGTGAGGCCGTCAGGCCCCGCGTCGCCGCGGACTCGTTGTGGCAGATGCGTGTAGGCCCACGCGACCTCGGTACCCGCGGGCGAGCGGGTGGGGTCGGACGTCGTCATCTGGCCGACCACGGCGTACGGCCTGTCCGGCACCTGCCCCATCGACAGCTGCGCGCTGTAGCGGGACATCGCGTCGAGGTCGCCGCCCAGATGCACCGTCCCGGCTTCGCCGAGCTCGGGCTGCCGCCACGGGATGGGGCGGTCGAGCGCCCAGTCGACCTTCAGGGTGCCGTTGTCCCACTGGAAGCGGTCCAGGTCACGGGCGAGCCGTGCGGGCAGGGCCTCCAGGCCGACCATCGAGCGGAACAGCTGGGGCGCGTCAACCGCCGCGAGGATCGCCCTGGCCGCCGGCACCTCACGGCCGTCGGCGGTCACGACGGCGACCGCCCGGCCGTTCTTCACGACCACGCGCTCCACCGGCGCGTCACAGACGATCTCGACACCGCGGCTCCTCGCCCGGCTCGCCATCGCGCCGGTCAGCCGGCCGGCACCTCCGACAGGCACCGGGAAGCCGACGTCCTGCGCGAGCATCGCCAGCAGCCAGCCGAACACCGCGCTGCCCGCCTGGTCCGGCCCCAGATCGCTGTGCAGTGCGTTGCCGGCGATCAATGACGCTGCCCCCTCGCCACCGAACTCCTCATCGATCCAGCGCCGCAGCGGCAGCGTGAAGAACCGCGCGAACCGCAGCATCCCGCCGCTGCCGAGCTGGCGGGCGATTCGGACGGCCGGCGTCACTGGCGGGAAGGGCCGGAACAGAGCGTCGAACAGCGGCTCTTTGATCGCGCGGAAGTTGGCCGCGAGACTGCGCCACGCCGCGCCGTCACCGGGGTGATACGCGTCCAGCGAGGCGGCGGTGCGGTCGATGTCCCGTGACAGTATGGCGACCCGGCCGTCCGGCGTGGGGTGCGCGACCACCAGCGGCGCGTGTGTCCACTCGAGCCCGTGCTCCTCGAGTCGGAGGTCTCGGATCACCGGGGACACGGCGCTCATCGGGTAGAAGGCGCTGAACAGGTCGTTGTGGAAGCCGGGTGCCGTGACCTCCGCGGTCTTCACGGCGCCGCCGGGATCCGATGCCGCCTCGAGCAGCACGACGCTCCAGCCGGCGTCCGCTAGCCGGTTTGCCGCGACCAGGCCGTTGGGACCGGCACCGATGACCACGGCGTCGGGCATGAAAGATCGATTTCCTGCGGAGCGCCCCTCAAACCCGAGTCGATCGGGGGCGGTGTGGGCCCCCTAGTCCGCGAGCCGCGCGAAGCGGGCCCAAAACCCCGCGCGGACGACCCACTTCGCACGGCTCGGCGACAACTAGCGCGCGCCGAGCCGGCGAGAGGCGGGGCTCGACCTAGAAGGGGATGCTGAGGTCCGACACCAGCGGGTTGTGGTCCGAGGGGATCGTGCCGACGAAGCTGCCGTGACGCACGTGCATGATGAGTCGCCACGACTTCACCCCGACGCCCGTCGGCGCGTACACGTAGTCGATGCGGGCGCCGACGTGCGGCGGCCGGCGCAGGTAGTGGTTCGCGGTGTTGAAGCGAGCATTCTGCCGGTGCTGCGCCACGTTGTACGCATCCGCGACGTGGTGGGCCTTCATCACCATCGAGGGCGCGTTGAACGCGTGGTGGTCGAACGGGTCGGAGTTGAAGTCGCCGACGTACACGACCGGCACGTGGTGACGAGCAGCCAGGGCATGGCCCAGGCTGACCAGCCGCTGGGTCTCGTGCTTGCGGCGGACGTCGTTGGCCCGCCCGGCCTGCTGGCGCAGGTGCGCGTCGACGAACAGGAACTTCGCACCCGTCGCCCGGTTGCGCAGGATCTGGTGCGCGGCCCACCGCCGGTCGCCGAGCGCCCAGTGCCCGCCCTTGCCGACCGCCCGGTAGGCGGCCTTGCGGTACAGGATGTAGTTGCCGGTCCGGTGGGTGCCGGCCTGGCTCGGCGGGACCTCCGTCCGGGCGAGCGCGTACTCGCCGCCGAGCGCATTGCGCAGCGTGTCGACCTGACGCGGGCCGCCGCGGTGGCCGATCGGGGAGGCGCCTTCCTCGATGCCGATGACGTCCGGGTGGGCTTGCTTGATCAGCGCGGCAGCCGCCGGGCGACGGGCTGACATCCACGGGGCGATGCGACCGCTGCCCTCACGGGTGCCGTCGAAGCGCGCTTCCTTGATGTTGTAGGTCATGACCCGCACGGACTGGTGCCGGCTGTGGTTCACGACAGCGGTCGTGGCGCTGTACGACGACGGCGTCGACGCGTTCAGCGCCCGCACGCGGTAGTAGTAGGTCTTGCCGGGCTTCAGGCCGTACGGCGTGTACGAGCCCGTGTTGCCGCGGATGTTGAACACCTTGCGGTGGGCCGACATGTCACGGCTGGTCGACTGCTCGATGCTGTAGCCGGACGCCGTCTGCGACGGGGTCCAGGTGACGAAGGTCTGCATCGCGTTCGCTCGTCCGTGCACGTTCGCCGGCGCCGCCGGCCGAAGCCCGACCTCGCCGATCGTGCCGGAGAACTTCCACCGCTGCTGGTTCAGCGCCTCGACCCGGTAGTAGTACGGCACCGAGCCACCGGTCAGGTGGCCGATGCGGACGCGAGGGGACTTCGACAGCGGACCGCGCTGCGCGTTGCGAATGTTCTGGACGAACAGGTTGCTGCGGGTCGTCGAGGCGAACAGCCGGTAGCGCGTCGCGTGCGGCGCGGGCTTCGACGCCACCGTGAACGACGAGCTGGTCACCTTGACCACGTGGAGGCCGCTTGGCGCGCCGGGGCGGAAGGTGTGGGCACTGGCTGCACTCGGCGCTAGCGACACGGTGAGGCCGATGGCGGTTGCCAACGCGGCAGCGGCTGGGCGTCCCGTCACGAGTAGCTCACTCCATTTCGACACGTGCCACAAAGCGGCGATCGCTTCGTCCTACAGGTGGGGAATGGGGAAGGCCTCAGCCGGAGCCATTCTTGCCTGCCCCCCTAATTTCGGCCATCAGCCGCGCTCACTTGACCACGAACATAGTCATGATTGACCAACGATTGGACCCCCCGAATAGTTATGCCGAACCGGGGCGCGCCCACATTCACACGATGAATCCTAGACCTTCCGAATGTCCGGAAACCTTGTGTTTGCAATGGTTTCGTAGCCTATCAGTGCCCCGATAGGTGGAGAACCGCCCGATTCGGATCGTGCCGGATGGCGGCGCCGCAGAAAGCGTCGTGGACCCAGCGCTTCTTCGAAAACATTCTTGTCTGATCCGCGTAGTGCGGGTTGGTCGGATCGCTGGACTCCGAGTAGGTCAGAATCGTTCGCGCCACCGGGCAGCGATGGCCGGTCTTCCACGTCACCGCCTGCACGAATGACGACCCGTCATCGACGTCGCCGAAGCCCTGGCCGTCGATCCAGGGTGCATAGATCGCGTCGAACTCGCCGTTCGGGTCGCCCTCACCGCCCTGGATCGGGATGAATACGCCGTTGCGATGGACTCCTTGGACCTTGTCCAGCGCGACGCCCAACGGGTAGTGGGCGTCGTCGAGGTCCTTGATGGCGTCGCCGAGCGCGGTCGCCACCTCGGGATCGCTGGTGTTCAGCCCGCTCGGGGTGTGCACGGCATCGTCCGCCTGGAACGGGCGGGTGAAGTACGGCGTCAGGTCGGTGAAGCTGTAGATCGTGCCCTGTGCCGCCCCGGTCAGGTTGTCGAAGAACCGGCGGAACAGCACCGAGCCCCGGCTGTGCGCGTTCTCGTGCAGGTCCCAGTGCTTGAGCACCGTGCAGGCGTTGTCGACCGACACCGGGCCGCTCGAGCTGGGGATGGTCCCGCTCGCCTCGTAGGACTGGCAGAGCGTGACCAGCTTGTCCCGCATGAGCTCCCCGCCGTACTGGCGGTTCGAGAACACCATGTGGGTCATCGAGGCCAGCGTGAAGCCCTTCTTGACGTGGATCCCCGAGACCCGGTTCTGGGTCATGATCAGGCCGATCCGGGTCCGCAACGACCGCGGCTTCTTCTCATCACCGATGATGCGGGCGAAGCCGGTGAGCGGGTGGTGCGGGTTGGAGAGCCAGTACGAGTCGTTCGAGTTCGTCACGTAGTCGTGGCGGAACAGATGCGGCAGGTGCTTCGGACCGAAGATCCCCGGGATCGCCGCATCCTTGTCCTTGCGCCAGTCACATGCCTTCCTGGAGCCGTCGAGGACGGGCAGGCCGAGGAGCTTGGTCGTCGCATCGCCCAACGGGACGTTGCACGCTGCCGCGAGCGTGTCCGGGACGTTCGGGACGGTGCCGATGTCGGCGTACAGGGCATGTCCGGCACGGTCGGACACGATCGTGTTGACCCACGGGATGCCCTCGTACTTCTTGAGGATTCGCAGCTCCTCGGTCGCCGATTTCGCCTGATCGGTCGCGAGGAAGTGGTTGAACACGCGGAAGTTGGTGGCGTTCGCATCCTTCAGAACGAATGCGGACTGGGTGGTCCAGGGCAACGGGATCCCGAGGATCGAGTTGAACACCGGGCCATACCGCGTCCACCACGTCGTGTGGGTCAGCTTGGTGAGCTTGCCCCCGGCGCCCCGCTCCACGATCGTCACGGTCCGCGGCTGCATCTTGTGGACCTTGCCGTCGACCATGTACTCCGTCGGCGAGCCTGGTACGAGCTGGAGCTGGTACGGCGTGAAGCGGAACGCGGTCGACACCGTGTGACTCCACGCCATCGTCTGGTTGTGGCCGATCAGCACCAGCGGGACGCCGAACAGCGCCGCACCAGTCACGTTGACGACGCCCGGGATGTGGATCTGCGCGTCATAGAAGCGTTCGGGGCCCACCCAGGGGAAGTGGGGGTTGCCGAGCAGCATGCCGTGCTTGTGATCGCGCGTGCCGGCCTTGCCGATCGCGACCGCGTTGCTGCCCAGATCGCCCATCGAGCGGTGCCAGCCCTGCGCGAGCAGCCGCGCCGCCCGGTGCGGGTTCATGCCTGGTGCGGGCGGCGCGCCGGGCGCTGGCGGGGCGGCCTCGGCGATCCCGGGGATGACGACGTCGCCACTTGCGAGCTCGACGAGCTGGTAGAAGCGCAGGTAGGCGTCCTCGACCGTGATCGGCCGCACCCACGGCGCTCCCTTGCACGCCGGGTCCTTGATGCCCTTGCTGCCGCCGATGTGGCGGAGGTAGGCGTTGTAACCGGCGACGTAGCCGCGAACGCCTTGGCGGAGCTGGTTCGTGGGGCCGAGCGGCGGCTTGCGGGCCGCGAGCCGCGGCACGAGCCCCGAGTCGCGGATCTGGGTCCAGAAGATGTCGGAGTCCTCGTTGGTCACGCTGACGCCGTTGCCGCGCTGGGTGTAGCCGTCGGTCGGGCCGAAGAACCGCGACCGCTGGCCCTCGACCGTCACGTAGTCGTCGGCCATCGTGCAGATGTTGTCCTGCGCGAAGACGTAGCCGTAGCCGTAGCCCGCGTCGCCGAAGTTCTTCGCGAGGATGTGCGGGACGCCGCCCGTCGTACGGGTCACCGTCACCTTGTAGTGATGCGCGGCCGGCGAGTTGTCCGACGCTGGCGCGGTCATGGCGACGCCAGGTTCGGACAGGTGATGCGGCGCGGCGGCGAGAGCGGGCGGAACGGACAGGGCGGCGACGGCAGCGGTCGCGACGACGAGGGGGAGGCGGCGCATGGCAGCCACTTCTACACGCTCGGGCGCGAATCCTGTCTGCGCTAACCTCGTCGGGCGCGGCGGAAACGCTGCGAGGAGGCTTCGCCTAGTCCGGTCTATGGCGCCGCACTGCTAATGCGGTTTGGGGTAACCCCCCATCCCGGGTTCAAATCCCGGAGCCTCCGCCACCCCCGCAGCTTTTCGCCCAACCGTCCCGAATCGTTGGTTTCAGTCGCCTCGAACCAACGATTCGAGACGGTTGGGCGATCAGGTCAGGTCGTAGTCGGCGGGGTCCACCCGTTGGGTACGGCGGGCGAACTCGCCGCCGCTGTAAGGCAGCTGCGTGACGACCTTGCCGCTGGGGTGCCGGTAGTAGTTGTTGCAGTTCGCCAGCCAGACCGTCCCGTGCATCGCGTCCTGTAACCGCTGGTTGTAGTCGGCCTGCACCTGAGCCTTGACGTCGATCGACCGGGCGCCCGACTCGGCCAGCAGGTCGAGAGCGCTCATGACGTAGCGGACCTGCGCTTCGTGGATGTAGAGGATGGAGTTGACCCCGTTGGTGTTCGGTCCGTAGAGGGTGAACAGGTTCGGGTATCCGCTAACTGTCGTGCCGAGGTACGCCTCAGCGCCGTCGCTCCACTCGTCGTGCAGCGTGCGACCCGCTGTGCCGGTGATGCTCAGACTGCTGAGGTAGTCCGCGGCGGTGAACCCGGTGCCGTAGATGACGGTGTCGAGCTCATGCTCTTCGCCGTCAGCGGTGAGCAGTCCCGCCTCGGTGTACTCGCTGACGCCGACGGTGACCAGCCGCACGTGCGGAGCGGTGAGGGTCGGAAACCAGTCGCGGGACAGCAGCGGCCGCTTGCAGCCGACGGGGTACGCCGGGGTGAGCTTCGCGCGTAGATCGGGATCGTGGACTTTGCGGTGCAGGTAGCTACGGGCGAGCTCGGTGGCCTTGCGCGTCTGCTCGTCCCCGGCGTCGAAACTGGCGTCCTCGTACTGCTGCCAGATGTAGTCGCGCAGCGCCTGCATCTGCTCGGGCTGATCGGTGAAGGTGCGCATCTGCTCGTCGGTGAACGGTTCATCGAAGCGTGGGGAGACCCAGATCGGGGTTCGCTGGAACACCGTCAGCGACAGGACGTCCCGAGCGATCGCTGGCACGTACTGGATCGCGCTTGCGCCGGTGCCGATCGATCCAACGCGCTCACCGGTCACCGACCGGCTGTGGTCCCACCTCGATGAATGGAAGACTCGGCCCCGAAACCGCTCGATGCCGGGGATGTGCGGGATGTTGGGGATGTCGAGCATTCCCACGGCAGTGACGATGACGTCGAAGGTCTCCACGCTGCCGGACGCGGTGGTCACGGTCCAGCTCTGGCGCTCGTCGGACCACGCTGCCGACCCGACCCGGGTGCCGGCCCGCAGGTGCTCGTCGAGCCCGTGGTGACGGGCGACCCCCTCGAGGTAGGCGAGGATCTCCGGCTGGGTGGCGTAGGTCTTGCTCCACCGCGGATTGAGTGCGAAGGAGAACGAGTACAGGTGGGAGGGAACGTCGCAGGCAGCACCCGGATACGTGTTGTGACGCCACGTGCCGCCGAACCCGTCGGCGCCGTCGAAGATCGTGAACTCGTAACCGGCCCGCTTGAGGGCGACGCCCATCGCGATCCCGCCGGCGCCGGCTCCAACAACGGCGACTCGTCGAGTCATACCTTCGCCTGAGCGGCGTCGATCAGCTCGACCCGTACTCCGTTCGGGTCGGTGACGCACGCCATCGCTACACCGCTGGTCACCGTACGGGTTGGCACGCCGCCCAGCCCGAGCGCAGCCAAGCGCGCAAGTACCTCGTCGACGTCGGCGTACACCGAGAGCAGGAAGAACCCGACCACGGGCTCGTGAACGGCGGATGCGGAAGGGATCTCGCCGAGGTCGACGAGCTCGACGATGCCGCTCGTGCTGTCGGCCGGGTCGCCGAGAAACACCGACCGCAGCGAGGAGGTCGCCGCGTTGAACAGCGTCGGCCAGTCCCCCTCGAACGACAGATCCATCAACGGCACGAATCCGAGACCGTCACACCAGAAGCGCAGGCTGGACTCGACGTCGCGCGTGCAGATGGCGCTGTGATGGACTTTCGGCATCTCCGCCCCTCAGAATCTTGGACTGCTGGTCTAGACTACAAGTCCAAGCGCGAAAGGTCATGATGGTGCTGCCGCCGGGGATGGCGAACAAGCTGTGGGCCGCGGCTGACCTGTTCGCGGCGCAAGGGGCAGACCGTACGTCGGTCGCGGAGATAGCGGCCGCCACCGGTATCCCGAAGGCGACGTTGTACTACCACTCCGTGACCAAGGAGGTCGTGCTCGCCTGGATCTTCCGAGAACTGCTCGGCGAGGTGGAGGAGGTCGTCGTCGAGGCCGCGGCAAGCGACGGACCGGCACCAGACCGGCTGCGCGCCGTGCTGCGCGCTCACTTGGCGCTGTTTCACCGTCGCAGGGCAGCCAGCGCAGCGCTGCAGTTCGACCTCGGACGCGCGGCGCGTTCACCGCAGATCCGTGACGCCGCCGAGGCCTCGTTCATCCGCCCGGTCAGCGAACTGATCGCAGAAGGGATCCGCGAGGGGACGCTGGTGTGCAGTCAGGCGCCCCGCGCGGTCGCGCTTGCGCTGCTGGGCGCCGTGAACACCACGGGGATACAGCTGCCGAGGCGTGCCACCAGCCGTCAGGTCGCTGCCGCGGCCGATGATCTCGCCGATCTCTTCCTGAAGGGACTCAGCCCGTGACCGTGTCGGTGATCGTGGGAGGCGCGTCAGGTATCGGAGCGGCACTCGCCGAGCAGGAGCGGGACGCCGGCCACGACGTGTCGGTGTGGGACGTGCAGCCGCCCGCCGACATCCGCGTCGACATCTCCGACGAGGACGGCGTCCGAGCCGCTGTCGAGGCCACCGTTGCCGCCGTCGGACTGGTTGACCGGCTGTCGGTCTGCGCAGGCGTCGGTTCGTCAGGCTTGCTGACTGACCTCGACATGGCCGAATGGGACCGCGTGCAGGCCGTCAACACCCGCGGGCCGATGCTGGTCATGCGGGAGTGGGCCCGTCGACTCGCCGAGCACGACCGTCCGGCATCGTTCGTGGCGGTGACCAGCGTCAGCGCTCACCTCACCGACCGCAACATGGGCGCCTACTGCGCGTCCAAAGCCGCCCTGAACATGGTCGTGAAGGTAGCGGCGGCGGAGTGGGGTGCGGCGCGAATCCGTGTGAACGCGGTCGGGCCGGGCGTCACCGATACTCCAATGCTCGGCGGGGCGCCGCTCGACCGCGGCTGGCTCACCCGGGTCAGCCATCGCACCGCACTCGGATCGATTGGTAGCGCCGCACAGGTCGCGCGGGTCATCGCGGCCGTCCACGGTCTCGACTGGGTTACCGGTCAGATCATCGACGCCGACGGCGGACTCGGCCTCCACAGCCCGATCGACGCCTACGAGGAGATTCTCCGCAGTCGCGCCGGCGAGCCCGCCGACCCGGACACTCAGGAGGCGCCGCCACCTGTCGGGGACCACCGGTAGAGGGCGTCGAAACCCTGAACGGCGTCGACGGCACCGGTCCCGTCGATGGCCAGCGAGCTCGGCGTCCCACCACGCGGCAGATGCGTCGCGGCGCTGGGGCTCGCCGTACCTCCAGCGAGATCCCGAGGTCGATAGACGACGAGGTTCACACACGATGTCGCCTGGCATCCGGGGCGGGCCAGCGCCACGTAGATCAGGCCGTTGTCCTGCGCGACCCGCACGTATCGCATGCGGGCATCGAGTGAGGTGCCGACGACGTTGCCATCGGCGTCCTCGCGGACCAGAACGCGGTCACGGATGGCGAGGAACCCGTCCGGGAGTACGGCGAAGACGTGCCCGTCGGCATGCGGGACCGTGACCGCCCGCTGCGTCCTGGCGTCGATCGTCGCGATCGTGTCCGCAGTGCCGCTGGGTGTGCTGGACGAGGCCAGTGCGTAGACGATGCCGTTGCCGGCGGCGAGCGTCGTCGCGTCGGGCGCGGGCACCTCGGTGCCGAGAACCAGCCGGCCCGCGTGGACCGACGCCGGCACCACCGCGGACGGGAGCTCCTCGAGCAGCCACCCGGACCCGCCCTGGAACTTGATGTCCGACAGCGGGCGATGGCCGGCGATTCGCTGGTTGATGACGCTCCCGTCGCTCGGCCGCAGGACCCGCAGGTAGGCGTGGGGGTAGGCGCCGTCCCCGCCACCCCAGGCCCAGACCCGGCCGGCGCCGTACGCCATGAAGTCGACCGGCCCCGCGACCCGGTAGGTGTGGATGGGCGCGAGCGTCCGGGCGTCACGCTTCGTGATCAGCCCGTCCGCGGCACCGTTGGCGGCGAGGTGATGGCGATAGTGCCCGGCGGGTCGCAAGGTCCACACGTACCCGCCGCCGGTGACCACCGCATTCACCGTGCCGACCCGGATCCGTTGGGGCGCCGGTGGCGCTAGCCGACCGCCGGTCGGCGGTACCCAGCGCTCGAGCCGCTGGTCCGCGCCGACTACCACGAGACCGCCCGCCGGGTCCGTGACGACATGCGCGGGGTCGGCATCGAGGAGCGCATGCGGCTGCGGGTTGCTTCTCGCGAGCTCGCTCGACGGGTAGTACGCGATCCGGCCCTGGCTCCCGGACCGCGTCCACGCGTAGATCCCGTCAGGGGCCGCGACCATGGCTTCGAAGTCGCCGAGCAGCTGGATCCGCGTCTGGATCGACACGCTGCCGGTCGCGTCGACATGCTCACGGACGAGCTGCCGCCCGCCGGCCCCCGCGCCGGGCAGGCCGTCGGTCGCCCACACGTCGGCGCCACCGGCGCTGGCGACCGGCAGCCAGGTCGAGGGGTAGTCAGCCGGTGCCTGCGTGGCGTTCTCCAGGGAGATCGGCGGAAGTGCCTGTGCACCATCGGTCGCGAGCAGCGCGCCAGGTCGCGGCTCCGGGACCGGCAACAGCGTCACCGCGCCCGAGTCGTTGGATCCCAAGATCGGCGGCGCGCCCAGTCGTGACCGGCTGCGGTACAGCTCGTAGACCCGCCCTCGGCTCGCCAGCCACGCGTGACCGTCACCTGAGAACGCGATCGACGTGACGATGCCCGGCAGGTCGAGTGACGACGACGCCACCGAACCGGTCGCGGCATCGACCGCGACCAGCTTGATGGTCTGCGTCGTCGTGGTCTCGCCGCCATTGGCGATCCAGACCTGTCCGAGGCCGAACCACATGCCGTCGGGCGCGGTCACGTCGCGCACCGGATAGCGGTGCTCGACCGAACCGGTGCTCGGGTCGCGCTGCTCGACCGCGTACGTCGTACTCCCGGCCGGATGCGCCGCGAGGGTCCACACGGCGCCGGCGCCCGCGACCGCGAAGTCCGCTCGGCCGGCCCACGGCTGGACCGCAGGCCGGACCACCCGGTCGTGCGAGCCGCCGACCAGTGACAGGGGCACGACGATCGCCGCGACGACCACCGCTACCGCGGCCACGGCCGCCGTACCGATCCGCATCCGCGCCCGCCCGATCCGGCGCTCCAGATCGCTCATCGGGTCGACCGTGGTCGGGCGCGGCGCGGGAGTCTCGTTCAGCGCCGCCCGCAGCAGGTCCTCGATCTGGGTCATGTGGATCCCTGTCCGATCTCGTCGAGGGCAACGAGGTCACGGAGCTTGGCGAGCCCCTTGGCCGTCTGGCTCTTCACCGTGCCGACTGAGCACCCGAGCACCTCGGCCGTCCTGGCCTCGCTCGCGTCGTCGAGGTAGCGGAGGACGAGCACGGCGCGCTGCCGCGGCGGCAGCGTCGCGAGCGCGCGGCGCACTTGGTCCACGTCGGCGATGCGAGTGCTCTGGTCGGCGGTGCCGACGTCCGGCAGGATCGCTGTCGCCGGCTCCCGCCGTCGGCGCTTGCCGCTGTCGATGCATGCGCGGACCAGTGCGCGCCGGACGTAACCGTCCGGGTTGTCCTTGCCGTCGATGAAGCGCCAGCGGACGGCGACGCGGGTCAACGTGGACTGAACGATCTCCTCCGCCTCGCTCGGGTCGCCGCAGAGCAGCGTCGCGTACCGCACGAGGGCGGGCCACTGACCGCGGACGTACTCCGCAAGTCGTGAGTCCACGTCGACCCCCAGGTCTCGCCGTACCGATCACACATCAGACCGCCATCCCGGGCAAAAGGTTGCCCAGCCTTTCGTCCAACCGTCTCGAATCGTTGGTTTCAGTTGCCTCAAACCAACGATTCGAGACGGTTGGGCGATTGGGGTCACCCGATCGGCCTCGTCACTACGGCATTCGGCCCCGTCATCGCGAGTAGGGGCAAAACCACTCCGACTAGCCATTCACGACGCATGGGTCCAAACCGGACAATTTCGGTACGGCACAAGCCGCGTAGCTCCCGACCAGAGCCGCCCTGCTCAGTCGCGATCGCACTGACCAGGAGGCTCGAGATGCTCAGTCGAATACTTCGCCCGCTGTCGATCGGCACGGCGGCGCTGATCGCCGGCCTCTCAATCCTCGGCTGCGTGGCGATGCGTACGTCGGTCGCGAGCGAGCGCACCCGGATCCTCGACGAGCGAGCCGCCGCGGTCACCTATCTGATCGAGGCCACGTTCCAGGAGCAGCTCGCCTCACTGAAGGAGCTCGGCGCAGTGGCGGCCGCCGACCCCGGCGACGCTCAGCAGACCCTGACTGCTGGCGCCAAGCCATTCCTCGCGGGCGAACAGGCCTTCGTCGCAGTGGTCCGCCCGACCGCTCGCGGTTACCGCATCGAAGGCGTCGTCGGCGGTGGGCAGCAGGTCGGGTCGATCCTGACCGGCAAGGCGCATCTCACCCTCGCGGACGCTGGCGCGCACTCGTTGACCGGCGCATCGATGGTCGTTCCCACACGGTCCGGACCCGTGATGGGCATCGCCGTACCGATCGCCGGGCGGGTCGTCTTCGTCGAGTCCGCCATCGACCCCACCCCGGTCTCGACCGTCGCGTCGCCGTTCAGCGACCTGCGCGGCGCGCTGTACGCCGCACCGACCGACCGCCCGTCGTCGCTGGTGTTCACCAACGACGCCAACCTGCCGATCGTCGGCAACCCGAGCAGCCGCACGGCGTTCCTCGTCGGCGACAACGAGTGGAGCATGTACCTCACCGCCCGCGGCGACCTCGTCGGCTGGTGGACCGCCGCGCTCCCGTGGCTCGTGCTCGGCGCCGGGCTGGCGCTCGCAACGTTGCTCACGATCGTGATCGAGACGCTCACCCGCCGCCGCCGATACGCCGAGGATCTGGCCGACCAGCGCACCGAGTCACTCGCGAGCGCCAACCAGGAGCTCGGCGAAGCGCGGCTGTTCATCAACCGGCTCGTGTCGACCGGCCCGCTCGTGATGATGGTGCTCGACTCCGCGGACGGGACCGCGTCGTACGTGAGCCCGAACATCGAGCAACGGTTCGGTATCTCCGAAGCCGACACCGTCGAGGCAGACTTCGTCGCGCGTCATGTCGATCCCGTCGACGCCACGGGTGTGCGCGACGCGCTCCGCTTCGCCGCATCGGAGCCGGAGGGCGTGGCCACGACGATGGAGTTCCGGCTGCGGATGGGCGCGGGCGAGTCCCGCTGGGTCGAGGCGGTCATTGTCCCGGCAAGAAGCGCACAGGTGCCCGACGGCTCGGTGTTCGTCTACGCACTCGACATCGACGATCGGCACCACGCCGCCGAGGTAAGGGAAGCCGCGCAGGCCGCAGCGGACGCGGCGAACCGCTCCAAGAGCGAGTTCCTGTCGCGGATGAGCCACGAGCTTCGTACGCCGCTGAACGCCATCCTCGGCTACGCGCAGATCCTCGAGATCGAAGGCCTGCAGCAGGAGCAGAGCCAGCCGGTCCAGCAGATCATGTCCAGCGGCCGGCATCTGCTCGCCCTCATCAACGAGGTGCTCGACATCTCGCGCATCGAGTCCGGCCGGCTGTCGATGTCCGTCGAGCCGGTCGACGTCGCGGAGGTGCTCGACATCGCCGTCAACATGGTGCGGCCAGCGGCGGACGAACGGGGGGTCAGCCTGTTCGTCACCGACGACGGCCAGGTGCGGACCGTGATGGCCGACCGGCAACGGTTGCAGCAGGTGCTGCTGAACCTCCTCACGAACGCCGTGAAATACAACCGGCCGAACGGCTCGGTCACCGTCTCGAGTCGCCAGGAAGCCGATGGCGTCGCGCGGATCTTCGTGTCCGACACCGGCCTCGGTTTCGACGACGACGAGCGCGATCAGGTCTTCGCGCCGTTCCAGCGGCTGGAGAAGCACGCTGGCGAGGTCGAGGGCACCGGCATCGGGCTGACCCTGTCGCGGCACCTGATGGACGCGATGGGCGGGGTGATCGACGTCGACAGCGAGGTGGGGCAAGGCAGCACCTTCTGGATCGAGCTGCCGGCGGCGGAGCCGACGGAGGTCGAGGGCGACGTGATCGCCGCGATCCCAGGGATGCCGGCCGAGCGAGCCGACGAGTCATTCCAGCGCACCGTCTTGCAGATCGAGGACAACCCGGCGAACTTCCGCCTCGTGGAGCGGGTCCTCGGTCGTGCCTTCGGGGTTCGGCTGCTCACCGCGACGACCGCCGCCGAAGGCATCGCGCTCGCTCGTCAGCATCAGCCGGACCTGATCCTGCTCGACCTGCACCTGCCGGACGCTCCCGGTGACGCCGTACTCGCCAGCCTGCAGGGCAACCCCGCGACGGCCGGTATCTCCGTGGTCGTCATCAGTGCCGACGCCACACCGTCGACGCTCGAGCGCCTGAAAGCCGAAGGTGCGAGTGAATACCTCACCAAACCGATCGATGTCCGGCAGCTGCTCGACATCGTCCAGGCCACAGGAGTGTCTCGATGATCCGGTCCAACATCGCCCGGCCAGTCCTGGCCGACGACCCGACGGACGTGCTCCGGGACGCTCGCGTCGTGGTCGTCGACGACGTCGCCGCCAACGTGGACGTCGTCGACCGGATGCTGCGTCACGCGGGCGTCGGCGAGGTCGTGGGCTACACGGATCCGGTCCTGGCTCTGGCGGAGTGCTCGACCGAGCCGCCGGACCTCGTCATCCTCGACCTGCACATGCCGGGGCTGGACGGCCTGACGTTCCTGGCCTGCCTCAACTCGGCGCTCGACCCGGAGGAATTCGTCCCGGTGCTCGTGCTGACCGCCGACATCAGTGACAACACCCGCCGCAACGCGCTCGCCGACGGCGCGAAGGACTTCCTCACCAAGCCGGTCGACGCCGTGGACGTCGTGCTTCGCGTCCGCAACCTGCTGGAGACCCGGGCGCTGTACCAGCGGCTCCGCGAGCACACTGACACGCTCGTCGCCGAACTCGAGCTGCAGCACGCGATCGAGCACGAGGCAGCCATCCTCGCGGCGGAACGGGCGGAGCGGATCGATGCCGCTCTCGTGCCCGGCACAATGTCGATCGCGTACCAGCCCGTCGTCGACCTCGCGACACGGTCGATCGTCGGCGCGGAGGCGCTGGCGCGTTTCGCCGGCCCGGTGACGCGACCACCCAACGAGTGGTTTGCGGAGGCAGCGCTCGTCGACCGCCTCGAGCTGCTCGAGCTCGCCGCGGTCGCCCTCGCGCTGTCGAACCTCGACGAGCTGCCGGCGGGCGCGTTCGTGTCGCTGAACCTCTCCGCGAGCACGGCCTGCACGATGGAGTTCGCGTCGTACCTGCGCCGGCTGCCGGCCGACCGGATCGTCCTCGAGATCACCGAGCACACGAAGGTCGAGGACTACTGCGAGCTGCGCAGCAACCTCGCGGACTTCATCGAGCGCGGTGGCCGGATAGCGGTCGACGACGCCGGGACGGGCTACGCCGGACTCGAGCACATCCTGCGGATGGCACCGGACATCATCAAGCTCGACATCGCGCTCATCACCGCGATCGACACGGATCCTGCGAAACGGGCGCTCGTCACCAGCCTCGTCCAGTTCGCGGCCGAGACGGGCGCCACGATCATCGCTGAGGGGATCGAGACCGAGGACGAACTCGTCGTACTCCGTGAGCTCGGCGTCGCGTGGGGTCAGGGCTACCACCTCGGTCGTCCTGCCCCGCTGCCGCTGCAGCTCGGCTAGCGGGGTCGTGACCGAACCGACGTCAGAGCTCGGTGATGTCGAGCTCCCCGTCGGCGTATGCCTTTCGCAACACCTTCTTGTCGAATTTGCCGACGCTGGTCTTCGGTACGGCGTCGATCTGGGTCCAGCGTTCGGGGATCCACCATTTCGCGACGCGGTCGGCGAGGAACTCCCGCAGCTCGTTCGGGTCGCAGGTCTTGCCCTCGTGGGGCACGACGCAGGCGAGCGGGCGCTCCTGCCACTTCTCGTCCGGCACCGCGACCACCGCCGCCTCGAGAACCGCCGGATGGGCCATCAGCTCACCCTCGAGCTCGACGGAGGAGATCCACTCGCCACCGGACTTGATGACGTCCTTCGAGCGGTCGGTCAGCGTCAGATAGCCCTGCGGGTCGATCACGCCGACATCGCCGGTGCGCAGCCAGCCGTCGTCGAACTTCTCGGGGTCGTCGTCTTTGTAGTAGGAGGCGGTCACCCACGGCCCGCGCACCTGGAGCTCGCCAACGGACTTTCCGTCGTGCTGCTGGTGGTTGCCGTCGTCGTCGACCAGTCGCGCCTCGACGCCGAACAGGATCCGGCCCGCCTTCGCCTGGTAGTCCCACGCGCGGTCACCGCTCACCCCGGCCGGCGGCCAAGCTGCCGCCGCGAGCGGCGAGGTCTCCGTCATCCCCCATCCCTGGACGATCTGGATCCCGAACTCCTCGTCATAGGCCTTGATCAGCGCGCGCGGCACTGCGGACCCACCGCAGAGCACGTTGCGGATCGAGGACACGTCGTGGCCAGAGTTGGCGCGCAGGAACTGCAGGACGTCGTTGAAGATCGTGGGTACGGCGGCGGTGAGCGTCACCTTCTCCGACTCGATCAGCCCGACGAGCGGCTCGGCCTGCAGGAAGCGATCCGGCATGACCAGGTCCGCACCCGACATGAACGCGGCATACGGAAGACCCCAGGCGTTCGCGTGGAACATCGGCACGATGGGGAGCACCCTGTCATCGGCGCCGATACCCATGCCGTTGACGGTGCACACGGCCAACGAGTGCAGCCAGCAGGATCGGTGGCTGTACGCGACCCCCTTCGGGTTGCCCGTCGTACCGCTCGTGTAGCACATCGCCGCCGCTGCGCGCTCGTCCAGATCGTCCGGCCAGTCGATGGAGGTCGACGCGTCGGCGAGCACCTCCTCGTAGCGGAGCAGTTGCTTGCCGCTCTGCTTCGCGGCGTCGACGAGCTCCTCGGCAGGCTCCTCGCCGACGATGATCACGGTCTCGACGGTCTCCATGTCAGGGAGGACCTTCGCGAGCAGGCCGGAGAGCGAGCAGTTCGCGATGATCACCTTGTCCGCCGCGTGGTTCGCGATGTAGGTGACCTGCTCCGGGAACAGCCGGATGTTGAGCGTGTGCAGCACGGCACCCATCGACGGGATCGCGAGGTAGGCCTCGAGGTGCTCAGCGTTGTTCCACATGAACGTCGCGACCCGGTCGTCGCCGGAGACCCCGAGCGAGCGGAGGGCGTTCCCGAGCCGAGCCGCCCGCTCGCCGACCTCGGCGTAGGTACGTCGCCGACGCTGGCCGCCCTCGGTCAGCGTGACGATCTCGCTGTCGCCGAACGTGTCGGCGCCGTAGCGCAGGATCGAGCCGATCGTCAGGGGAAAGTCCTGCATGGAACTGAGCACGTGGTCTCCCGCGTTCGCCGAATCAGACGCGGCCATCAAAACATCGCCACGTGATTGCGGTCGAGCCCCCGTCGACCCTCGCCCGTTTCTGAACACAACGAGCGCGCGTCAGCGATCGCGCACGCTTCTCTCGCGCTCCGACAACATCGTCCGCGCGCCGTTGTGTTCAGAAACGGGGAGATTTCGGGCCTGAGCCGGGTCAGGTGGCGGTGAGCTGGACCTTGGTCGAGAAGCCTTGGCCGCGGCGAGCCGTCGCGGCCGCAACGACGCGGAAGACGTAGTCACCGACGAAGTTCGGCCGGATCAGGAACAGGTAGTGGCCGCGGTTGTCCACGGTGGTCCGGCCGCGGGTGACCCACTTGCCGTCGATCTTTCGCTGTCGTGCCACCTGCTGTCCGACGACGAATGGCTTGACCGCGCCATCGAGGGTCACCTGACGACCATGGTGGACCGCAGGCGCCGAGAGCCGCGCGCTGACGTTCGGCGTCACCGTGTACCGCTCGAACGTCGCGGCACGGGCGACTCCGGTCGCGCCCGGAAAGACCGCCTCGAGCTGGGCGGAGCTCTTCGGATGCAGGACGGTGTGCACCCGCCCCTTCCGATTGGTGCTGAGCTTCTCGATTCGCTTCCATCGCCCGCCGGCGTGGCGCCGGAAGATCAGCACCGGTTGTTTGGCCAACGCAGCCTTCGTGTCACTTCGCCGCAACCGGGCACGCAGCGGCAACGGCTCACCGAACTTCGAGGAGTCGTTGACCGCGGCCGAGAGCTCGGTCGGAACCGTCGGGATCACCGTGTTGGTCGACGCCGATGGCTTGCCAGGGCCGACCTTGTTCACGGCGGTCACGGTGAAGGTGTACGGCGTACCGGTGGTGAGGTCGTTGACCGAGGCGAGGAACGTCGACCCGCTCACCGTCGTCGTCGCGCCGCCGGGGTTCGCGGTCACGACGTACTTCGTCACGCGCTGGGTGCCGGCGTCGCCTGGGATCCAGGTGATCGTTGCCGTGGTGCCGTCGATGGTCGCCGCGGCGTGCTGCGGCGGGCCGGGGGCGGTTGCCTTCCATGGTGTCGAGATCGTGCCGTTGGCGAGGGTCTTCCACGGCAGGGCGGTCGACGACGTGCCGACGTACTTGGACACATCGACATCGCCCACGATGCCCTTCACCTGAGCGGTGGACGTGTACTGCCACAGGTCGGCGACCGGCGCGTGCGAGACGCCGTACTCCGCCATCCACAGCGGGTAGCGGGCGAACGCCTTCGGGTCCGCGAGGTTCGTCGTCCAGAAGCTCGGATAGGTGTAGAGCATCGGCGTGCGGTTGGTCATCTTGCGCAGCTGCAGCAAGAACGCCTGTGCCCACGTCACGAGCTGGGGCGGGTTCAGGCCGCCGTCGACCTCGAGGTCGAGTGCCGGTGGGAGGGTCGACTTGGTGGTGACCGGCCCGACGACCCGTGCGAAGTAGCGCGCCTGCGACCGCGCGGAGGCGACGATCGGGAAAGCAGGTCGGGCGAAGTGATACGCGCCGTGGACCAGGCCCGCCGCGGCGGCGTCCGCGTAGTCGTTGAAGTGCGGCCCGGCAAAGTTCGGGTTCGTGTAGGTCAGGCCTTCGGTGGCCTTGACGATCGCGAACTCCTTGCCCGCCTTGCGGACCTGGTTCCAGCGGATCGGCTGCCCGTACGGATAGCGGTGGCTCGGGCTCGGATGCTGGTACGACGCGACGTCGGGCCCGTCGATCACCTTCGCCGCCGAGTGCGCGGGGAGGCTGGACAGACCGATCGGTGCGGCGATCGCGAGGCTGACGGCAACGGCCGTCAGACCACGGAACATCGATGAGCGGTGGTGCATTCGGTGCCTTACTCCGGCCTGGGGAAGGGGGCAGGAAGTGCCCAACGGTAAAGCACTTCTGTGCTCAGTACGGCCACAACGCGCAGATTCTTGAGGACTTGAGCGGATCGGATTGTGACAAACGTCATAACTGTTAGGCCAGCAAAATGGTTTGGTTGTCCGAAGCAAATGTTGTAGATTGACAGCATGTCCGCAACGGCTTCGATCACGAGCGCATCGACCTCGACCGCCGTCGAACTGCTCGCGGCGCTCCGCACCGTGGTGAAGGGCCTCGAGCGGATGCCGATCCCTGTCGACCCCGCCCGGGCCGAGGCCTGGAGCCCCGCTCCGCGGCACGTCGCGGCGCTGATGCAGGTGGTGGCCGACGAGGGGATGAGCGTCAGCACGCTCGCCGCGCGGCTCGAGGTCTCGCTCGCTACCGCGAGCCAGCTGGTCACCGATCTCGACGAGCGCGGCATCGTCGAGCGCTTCCCCGACCCGGCTGACCGCCGCCGCACCCTGCTGCGGGTGGCCGACACCCACCGTGAGCTTGCCGACACCTTGCTCGACACCCGGCTGCGGCCCGTGCAGCGAGCGCTCGACCGGATGCGTCCGGCCGAGCAGCGCGCGCTCGTGCGCGGCCTCGAACTCGTTGCCGAGGAACTCGGCATCCAGCACAGCTAAGGAACCACCGCACCATGACGATTGACGACTTCACCGTCGACACCGACAACCCGGCCGGCCTCACCCACCGGCAGATCATGCTGGTGTTCTCCGGCCTGATGCTCGGCATGCTGCTGGCCGCACTCGACCAGACGATCGTGGCGACCGCGCTCCCGACGATCGTCGGTGACCTCGGCGGCCTCAACCACCTGTCCTGGGTGGTGACGTCGTACCTGCTCGCATCGACCGTCTCCACCCCGCTGTGGGGCAAGCTCGGCGACCTCTACGGCCGCAAGGCGTTCTTCCAGGCGGCGATCGCCATCTTCGTGATCGGGTCGGCCCTGTCCGGCCTGTCGCAAAACCTCAACGAGCTGATCGCGTTCCGCGCCATCCAGGGCCTCGGCGCGGGCGGACTGCTGGTCGGCTCGCAGGCGATCATCGGCGACATCGTGCCGCCGCGCGATCGCGGCCGCTATACCGGCCTCGTCGGTGGCGTCTTCGCCGTCGCGAGCGTCGCCGGGCCACTGCTCGGCGGGTTCTTCACCGACTCGCTCTCGTGGCGCTGGGTGTTCTACATCAACCTGCCGATCGGCGCGCTCGCGATGGCTGATGTCGCGGTCGTGCTGAAGTCCCGCCTGTCGAAGGTGCAGCACCAGATCGACTACCTCGGCGCGTCCGTGCTCTCGGCCTGTGTCGTCGCGCTGATCCTGATGCTCACGTGGGGCGGGACCGAGTACGCCTGGGGCTCGCCGATCATCATCGGTCTCGGCATCGGCTTCGTCGTCCTGCTCGGGGTCTTCGTCAAGGTCGAGCAACAGGCCAGCGAGCCGATCGTGCCGATGCGGATGTTCAACATCTCGGTGTTCCGCGTCGCCATCGGTACGGCGACGATCGTCGGCTTCGCGATGTTCGGCGCCCTGACCTTCCTGCCGCTGTATCTCCAGGTCGTGCACGGCGCGTCGGCGACGTCCTCCGGGCTCCAGCTCGCGCCGATGATGGCGTTCGTCCTCGCGATGGCGATCTACTCCGGTCGGCGTACGACGTCCACGGGTCGCTACAAGCGGTTCCCGGTGGCGGGGTCGGTCCTGACCCTGATCTCGATCCTGCTGCTCGCCACCATCGGCGTGAACACGCCGTTCTGGCAGATCGCGATCTACATGGCGATCCTCGGCACCGGCCTCGGGCTCACCATGCAGATCCTGATGCTCGCCGCCCAGAACGCCGTGCCCTACTCCGAGCTCGGAGTCGCCACCTCACTGTCGACGTTCGCGCGCTCGATCGGCGGTTCGCTCGGCGTCGCGGTGTTCGGCACCATCTTCAACACCCGCCTCGGCACGGAGCTGCCGAAGCAGATCGCCACGATCCCGTCCGACCAGCTGACGCCGCATGTGCGACACGCGATCGACGACCTCGGCGGCGCGACCGTCACGGCCAACCCGGAGGCGCTCAACCACGAGCCTGGCGTGCTGCACCACGTGATCCAGGTCGCGTTCAGCGACTCACTTCACACGGTCTTCCTGGTCGGCGCGCCGTTCGCCTTCCTTGCAATCGTGCTCGCGCTGTTCCTCAAGGAGATCCCGCTGCGCGGAATCACCGGGCCGGCAGCGCTCGGCAACGACGACGCGCCGGCTGGTGCCGGCGCGGAGCTCGGCGAAGCGTTGGGCATGGCGCCCGCCGTCGACGGCACCCACGAGGCGATCCCGGCGGACGACGCGGCGACCGCGCCGAGCCGCTAGGCGAGAAAGTCGAGCAGCAGGCGGCTGACCTCATCCGGCGCGTCGAGCTGCATCCAGTGAGCAGCGTTCTCGAGTCGCTCGTAGCGCCACGGCCCGTCGACGTACTTCTCCGACCCGGTCATCTGGATCTCGGTCAGCGCCGTCTCGCCCTGCCCCCACACCCCCATCACGGGGCAGGTGATCGGCGGGAAGTCCGGCGGCGGGTTGACGATGGTGCGCGGATGCGCGTTGGCGCGATACCAGCCGAAGCTCGCGGTCAGCGCGCCTGGCCGGTTCAGTGCCTCGATCACGGCGTCGGCGTCCCGGTGCATCGCCAGCATCTCGTGGCCGAACCGACCGAACCACTCCTCGGCGATGTCCTCGAGGTTGAACAGCAGCATGTAGAGCGACCGCATCCGCTGCGCAAAGCCGGCGTCGACGAAAGCGGCCGGATGCCCGACCGACAGCGCCGCCAACTTGGTCACCCGATCCGGGAAGAACGCCGTCAGGCCCCACCCCGCGACAGCCCCCCAGTCGTGACACACGACGTGTGCCTTCGGGATCTCGAGGGCGTCGAGGATCGCGACCATGTCGGCGACGGAATGTACGACGCGGTACGCCGCGACGTCGGTCGGCTTGTCGGAGTCACCGAAGCCCCGCAGGTCGGGGGCGATCGTTCGGAAGCCCGCCTCGTTCAGCGCCGCCATCTGGTGCCGCCACAGCTGGTGCGAGTCGGGCCACCCGTGCATCAGCAGCACCGGCGCGCCGGCGTCCGGCCCGGAGACCTCGACGTAGAGCTCGACCCCACCATCGCCCATGATCCGCATCGGGCGACAGTAACAATTCAGGGTTGCGCCAAATCGCGCAACCAAACCGGTTCATCATCGTTGTTCGAATGACGACATGACAGGGGTGGGCGACGCACGCGTCGAACCATTCACCACCGACCGCCGACCCAGCCACGGGGGGACCATGCGACGCCGCGCACGCCGCGTGTTGCGCCATGCCGCGCTGGCATCGGCAGCGCTGATGACCTCCGGACTGGTCAGCGGCACCGTCGTCGCGCCGACCCCCGCCACGGCGGTGCCGTCCGGGCCGTGCGGTGGCCTGATCCAGGCCCACCCGAGATCCAGCGCGTACTTCACCAATCCGCTGGGCAAGTCGCGAGCCGACCAGGACCGGATCACGCATGCGATGACGTCCCTCATCTGCAGCGTCACCCAGGTGAAGGCCGACGCGAAGCACCATCCGACGATCGAGCTCGCGATGTACCTGTTCGACAGTGCGCCTGGCTCGGACGGCATCCGTGACGACGGCGCGATCGGCCGCCTCGTGAAGGCGCTGATCTGGGCCCAGAACACCGCACATGCTCGGGTGCGCGTGGTCTTCGACGGCGGCGTTCCACGGTCGAGCTATCCCGCGCCCAATCCGGCGTACACCATGCTCCGTGCGCCCGCCAGCGGGCTGAAGCGACCGTCACAGCTCGTGGTCTGCACCCACCACTCCAAGGACACGGCCTGCGCGGGCGACAACATCATGCACTCGAAGGTGCTGCTCGTCTCGCAGACCGGACGCCACCGCAAGCCGGCGATGATCGTGACGTCACAGAACCTCACGCCGGAGGCGGAGAACAACACCTACAACAATGCAGTGCAGCTCGTCGGCGGCACGTCGGCCTTCGCGCGCTACCACCGGTACTTCAAGACGCTTCTCACGAGCCGTCGCCACCCGAATCTCGGGGGTGCGATGGGCACCACGCGCTCCCATCGGGTCGGCACGGCCCGGGTCAGCAGCTACTTCTTCCCCCGCAACGACCCCTCATTCCACGGCCAGATCAAGGGCGGGCCGAACCAGGGCTTCCCGAAGAAGGGCCGGACCGACACCAAGCATCAGGACGCGCGGGTAGACACCGTGGCGAACCTGCTCAGCGAGGTCACGAACTGCACCGATCCCGGCGCGACGCCGTCCTACCGGCGGGTCCGACACGCCCTGGGCCACATGACACGCGGCCGGACGCTGATCCAGATCGCGATGTACCAGTTCCACGACCGGCCACAGATCACCCGACAGCTCCAGCGCCTGATTCGGGTCGGTTGTGACGTGCAGCTGGTCTACAGCGAGACCGACGTCGAGACCTTTCGGCAGCTGGCGCCGTTGCAAGGACCGACCTTCCGCATGTGGCAGGGGATCCGGCCCGAGTTCCACAACCCCGATTTCCCGGTCGTGCCGCGCTGCCTGTTCGTGCACTCCAAGTACCTGCTGGTGAGCGGCGCCATCGGCGGCAAGCAGAACCAGAATCTCGTGTTGACCGGCAGCGAGAACTGGAACGCGCAGGGCCTGCACCGCAACGACGAGTCGATGATCGCGATCCGGGAGCAGGGGCGGGCGCCGATCTACCGCAAGTTCGCGACCGAGTTCGCCAACGTCGACCGCCCGGATGCCCGGCGGCCCAACGCTCGCGGGGTCGCCGGTTGTCTGCTCTACACCTCACCCGGCCTGCTCGACGGCTGACCCGCGGCGGGTCAGGGGTGGTCGAGGGCCTCGCGGACTCGGGCCCGGGCCTCTGACGGGCCGTCGGCGTACACAGCAGCCGCCGCGACGTTGATGCAGTCGTCGATGGTGTGGCGCGCCAACGTCATGCGTACGTCGGCGAGGGCGCGCGGGGTCATCGACAACCCGGCCGCACCGAGGCCGACGAGCACCAGCGCCAACAGCGGATCGCTCGGCGCCTCGCCGCACACCATGACCGGGCGCCCCGCGACGGCGCCCGCCCGCAGCACGGTCGCCACAAGGTCGAGGAAGGCGGGCTGCCACGGGTCGAGCAGGTCGGAGAGCTCGCCGTCGGCCCGGTCGGTCGCGAACGTGTACTGCGCGAGATCGTTGCTGCCGACCGACACGAAGTCGACCACGCGGAGCAGGTCCGCGGCACGTAGGGCGGCCGCTGGCACCTCCACCATGACGCCGGTTGTGTTCACACCCGCCTGGTGCGCCTGCGCGGCGAACCAGGCCGCTTCCGCGCTGGTCGCCACCATCGGCGCCATCACGCGCACCTCGGCCTTGGTTCCGCGGCTGGCGCTCGCGATCGCGGTCAGCTGGTCGCCGAGCAGGTCGGGATGCCGGCGAGCGACGCGCAGGCCGCGCACGCCGAGTGCAGGGTTCGGCTGGTCGCCGAGTCGGACGAAGGACGCCGGTTTGTCCGCGCCGATGTCCAGCGTGCGAACCGTCACCTGCCGGCCGGGAAAGGCGTCGAACACCTCGCGGTAGGCGGCCGCCTGCTCGGCCACCGACGGCGGCTCCGACCGGTCGAGGAACGCGAACTCCGTCCGGAACACGCCGACCCCTTCGGCGCCCGCCTCGATCGCGTCGGCCACGTCGGACATCGATCCGACCGCGGCCGTCAGGGTGACGGGGCGACCGTCCGCCGTGCGCCCGGGACCCTTCGGCCCGCCGGCTGCCGATGCACCGGGGCGGCTCACCGCACCGAGCGCCTCGGCATCGGGTTCGGCCGTGACCGAGCCCGCAGCGCCGTCGACGAGCACTTGCTGCCCGCTTCGCAGTGATGCGGCGCCCGGGCACGCCACGACCGCCGGGATGCCGAGCGCCTTGGCCAGCACTGCGGTGTGACTCGTCGGCCCACCGCGCTCGGTGACGATCGCAAGGACGCGCTGCGGGTCGAGCCCCGCCGTGACAGCCGGCGACAGGTCGCGCGCGACGAGCACGAACGGCGTACCAGGATCCGGGATCCCAGGCGCCGGCTCGCCGAGCAGCTTCGCCACCACCCGGTCCCGGATGTCGTCGAGCTCGACGCGGTCAGGGACGGCGCGCATCGGGTCGGCGGCGCGCATGTCGCGGTAGGCGCCGAAACCCTCCCACGCCGCCCGAGGCGCGGGCCGGCCGGAGCTGACCAGCTGACCGACGATCGAGGCGAGGGACGGGTCACGCGAGATCCGGGCCTGCCGGACCAGCACCGACCCGGAAGCGCCGGCGCGCTGCGCAAGCGCCTCGAGCTCACCGCCGACGGCGTCGAGCGCATCGGCAGCGCGGTTGGACTCCGTCTCGACGTCGACCGGCGCGCCGTCGCGCTGCGGCAGCACTGGTCCGTGCACTCGCGCGACCGGCCCGGCCGCGGCGCCGCTGCTGACGCCGATCCCTGTGTAGGTGGAGGGCATCAGTGCCCCGAGTCGATGGCGTGCGGCACTAGGCAGGCGCGGTGGACTCGGCGTGGTTGGCCACCGTCGCCTGGATCGCACCGGGAACGTGATCCGGCCAGATCCGCCTGGTGAGCTTCGTGAAGTTGGTCCCGATGACCGCCCCGATTCCCACCACCACGACGCCGGCGAGGACGTCGACCAGGTAGTGGTTGGCCGTCGCCATGACGACGACCGACAGCACGATCGGGTACAGGGCGCCGAGCCAGCGGGTGACGCGATGCTGGCCGTGTCGCACCATCTGATAGCCGGCCCACAGCGCCCATCCAACATGCAACGACGGCATGGCGGCGAACTGGTTGGTGTCGGCCCCGAGGCCTCGCGGAGCGGAGCCCGCGTCGCTCCACCAGCCCCAGTGAGAGAAGTGAGACATCGTGTCCTGGAACCCGCCGAGCAGGCGCGGCGGCGCCACGGGGTAGAGCGTGAAGCCGATCAGCCCGACGACCGTGGTGGCGATGATCACCGACCGTGCGTTCGAGTACGACATCGGGTAGCGGCGCCACAACCAGATCAGCACCCACGGCGTGACGATGTAGTGCAGCGTCGCGTAGATGTAGTCAGCCGGGAGTCCTATCGAGATGTGCGCGGTGAACACCTGGTTCAGCGCGTGCTCGGGATTCAGGTGCCAGCTGTTCTCGAACTTCAGCAGATCGCGGCCGTGCTTGTAGGCCGCGTCGTGGTCGCGCGCGATGAGGTATCGCGTGCCGTCGTAGCACACGTATACGGCCGCGCACACGATGAACTCACGGACCCCGCGAATGGCGAGCCAGGTGCGCCGCCGGGCTCGGAGCCGGTCGAGGAGTCCCAACCTCTCGGAGGGAGCGGCCTCGCTACCGGTGAACCCGACCGATGCGATATCGAGGCGCTCTTGAGTCATGCAGAGCTCTCCCCTCACCGCTCGCGTCCCGCCGTCGCGACTACCTATTTTGTCATGAGCGCCGGTCCAGGGGCGAGATATTCCTGTCGGCTCCGGCGGGTCCGACCACTGCTTCACCCGGGTGCATCAGCGGCAAGCATCCACGATCCGGACCATCTTCGCCGCCGGATCGCGACGATTGCCAATGACTTTCGGAAAGTCGGTTGGAAGGTGCAGCACCGCGGTGCCGAACCCGCAGTCCAGAAGTGCGGTCGTCGCCTCGTCGACATTCTCGAAGTGAAGATGGACCCGGCCGCGGACGAACGCCGACAGACCGAGGGTGAACACCCACGTGAGGGTGGGGTTCGTATCCCCGTGCAGGTGTAGGTCGGAGAGGTACCTGCCGGTCGAGAACCTGCCGAGTGCGGTGGCGAAGCGTCGCCACATCGCGACGACGGTGTCGCGATCGAAGTAGTTGACCAGTCCCTCCGTCACGATCGCGGTGCCACGGCCGGCATCGAGCCGGCCGGTCAGTTCGAGCAGGCTCCCGGCGCCCGCGTCGGCGAGCGCGTCGAGCTCGACGACCTGGTGATGCTCACTCAGCGACCCGAGCCCGGCGAGCACCTTGCGCTTTCGGGCTGCCATTCCGGGCAGGTCCGTCTCCACGTAGGTGATCCGGTCGCCGTACTTCTTCGCGAACGTCCAGCCCCGGGGTGACAGCCCGGCCGCGACCTCGATCACCTGGCTGATCTCCCCGGACTCCACGGCCTGTTCGAGCAGCTGGTCGATCAGGCGGTGCCGGGCCAGCAGAAAGCCGTCGAGCGTCGGCCCGCGCCACAGCTGCGACGTCAGGTTCAACGGGGCGAGGGTGGAGTGAAGGAGACGGCCTTCGTTGGTCACGAAGGCCGGGTCCGACAGGCCGGCCCGTGCCCACACGTACCCCGTGTAGTGCGCGGTCGGGCTCACCCGCTCATCCGCCACGTCATCACCAGCCTCGCTCAGCCCCCGTCACACCATCCTCCCGCCCCCACCCCCCGGGATTTCATCGCCCAACCGTCTCAAATCGTTGCTTTTAGTCGGTTCGAACCAACGATTCGAGACGGTTTGGCGAAAACGGGGCGGTGGGGTACGGCGGGGTCAGTCGGTGCGGACCAGGCCGCGGCCGGTGATCATCGGGAGGTCGAGGGCGGTCACCAGGCCGGGCGCGGCCGCCACGACGTCGGGGATCGCGTTGATGATCCGCATCGCGCTGGCCTTCAGCCCGGCCGTGTTGTGGTCGCCATCGGTGCCCAGCAGCTGCAGGTCGACGGTGTAGATCGGCTCGCCCGTGATGATCACGCGGTAGCAACCCTGGCCCGCCGGCTGTGGCCACTCAGGCGCGAGGTCGTCGCGCAGCCGCGTCACGTGCTCGAGGACGAAGACCGCCTTGCCGTCCTTCATGCCGCGCACCTCGAAGTGAAGCCCCGCCTGCGTGCCCTTCGGGATGGTGCCGGTCGGGATGTCGAAGTCCTCCGGCGCCGGACACCGCTCGTACCACTCCTCGGTGCCGTCGAGCTCGACGTCGAGGCCGGCCGCCAGCTGGTGGACGATGCTCCCCCAGGCCAGGGTCAGGACGCCGGGGTTGAGCAGGAACGGCGTCTCGTCCAGCGGCGTACCAAAGCCCATGATGTCTTTCAACACGTCGGCCTGGTCGTACGTCGCATAGTTGAGCAGCTCGACGCAACGAACCTCCTCGATCCGCTCGGAGATCCCCGACACGACGAGCGGCAACGCATCGTTGCCGAAACCGGGGTCGACGCCGTTCACGAAGATCGACGCGCCGCCCTCGTGCGCGGCCGCGATCACGTCGCCGGCCATCGTGGCGGCGTCGCCGTGCGGGTACTGCAGAAACACCGGGCTCGTGGACACCACGTTGATGCCGGCTCGCAGGAACTGCGCCAGATCCGCGAGCGCCTCGAACAGCCGGGTGTCGGCCCACGCGGTGTGGACGATGCAGTCGGGCTGCAGCGCAAGCAGCTCGGCAGCGTCGTTCGTCGCCGTGACGCCAAGCGTCCGGCCGAGCCCGGCCAGCTCTCCGGCGTCCTTGCCCACCTTGTCCGGATTCGAGACCCAAACGCCGACCAGCTCCAGGTCGGGGCGGGCGTCGATGCCGGCGATCGCGTGCTTGCCGACATGACCGGTGCTCCACTGGACGACGCGAAAAGTGCGTGACATGAACGATCAGCCTCCCGGCAATAAGGTGACGGCATGGGATTCCTGGACAAGATCAAGAAGACCGCGTCGCAGGTCGAGAAGGCGGTCGGCGAGCATCCCGATCAGTTGAAGTCGGCGCTGTCCAAGGTCGAGGGCATCGTCGACAAGAAGACCGGCGGCAAGCACCACGGCCAGATCTCGAAGTTCGCCGACAAGGCGGAGGACTACATCGAGAAGGAAGCGAAGCAAGCCGACCAGTCCAAGCCCTGACCCCCCGCGCGCGGAGTCGGTCACGGAGCAGCCGTCGGCACCACGCAGGCCTGGTCCAGGCCGAGCACCTGCATGAACCGGCCCTGTGAGAGGTACTTGCCGATCACGAGCGCCAGCTCGACGATCTCGCCGGCGTCGAAGTGCTCGCCGAGCCGCGCCATGAACTCGTCACTGATCCCCGCCGAGTCACCGCAGAACTGCTCAGTGAAGTCGAGCGCGATCTTCTCGCGGTCCGTGTAGCGCTCGGAGGTGCGCCAGTCCGCGACGCCCACGAGCAGGTCCTCGGTGACACCCGCCTCGACCGCCTCCGGTGTGCGCCAGCTGAGGCAGGTCGCGCACCCGTTGATGATCGCGATCCGGTACCGCACCAGCTCGTGCAGTCGCCAGTCGAGAGTGCTCGCGAAGCACGCCTCGTTCATCGCGCCGACGCCCTTGGCGAACGCGGGCCGCAGGACGAGCGCCTTGACGACATCCGGCTGGTCGCCGTCGGGCAGATCGATCCGCGCCACGTTCCCCTCCGCAATCTGACGAGGCGTCAGATTATCGGTACGACGGGACTGCGGCTAGGCCACGGCTTCCAGGCGCTTCCTGAAGCCCGTCACCTTGACGCTTGTGGTCTCCTGCGCACCTTCAAGGGCCACAAGCGTCAAGGTCACCAAGTCGGCACCCTCTATTGGCGCCGACGCAGGCCATCAACAGCAGAGTTGTCGCGAATCTGACAAAACTTTTGGCGAGTTTCCGGAACCGTTTGACACCTACTACGCCCGGTGCGACCGTTTGACCCCTTCGGATCGGATCCTGTGTCAAGGGGGACTCGCATGAGTCAGAACGACGACATCTCCGCCAACAACATCCCGGACATCCTCGCGGGCACCCAGTACACCGAGCAGCGCGCGATCGAGAACGACCACGACGCCGTGATGGCAGCGCTGCGGGAGGACCCGAACCTGCTCGCCGAAGTTCTCGAGCCGGGCTTCGTCGAGGTTGTGAACGAGCTGGCCGGCGACGCGCCGCCGACGCTTGGCAACGTGGAGACCGTCGGTCAGGCCTACCAGGACGCCAACCACCAGACCATGGGCGAGGCCTACCAGGACCTGCTCGCGCAGCACCCGGCGGACCCAGGTGCCGGATCCGACCCAGTCGCCGGATCCGACCCGCAGTCGATGAGCCCGCTCGAGGAGCTGCACCAGATCGAGCAGCAGATCGAGGAGCTCGAGGCTCACCTCAACCCGACGCAGGAGTTCTCGAGCTTCGAAGACCAAGGTCACACGCTCGAGACGATGCAAGCCGAGCCGGACTACACGATCGACCAGGGGCCCGGCGGGGTCTTTGAGGGCTGACGCCCTCTCCATCAACCACTGACATCTGAGAATCGGGGACAGCGATGAGCATCGAGGACGGCTTTTCTGATGGCGTCTCCGCCATCGAGCATCAGCTCGAGAGCGAACTGGGAATCGCCGAGGAGCTGGGGCACGACGCGCTGGGGACCGCGGAAGGCGTCATGGGCCACGGCTTGGAAGGGCTCGAGTCGGTCGCAGGTGGCGAGCTCGGCGCGGCCGAGTCAGTCGCCGGCGGGGCACTGCACGGGGTCGAGTCGGTGGCGAGTGGCGCGCTGGCCGGAGCCGGTGACATCGCCGGTGGTGCCCTGCACGGCGTCGAGTCCATCGCGGGCGGTGTGATCGGCGGCGGCGAGGCAGCGGTCGGTGGTCTGGTCGACGGGGTGGGCGAGATCGCGTCGGGTGACGTGCTCGGCGGCCTGGAGGACATCGGCGGCGGTCTGCTGACCGGCGCGGAGGACATCGGCATGGGCGTCGTCGGAGGTGTCGCGAGCGGTGTCGGAAGTGTGATCGGAGCCGTCGAGGACGTCGGAGGGGGCTTGCTCGGCGGCATCGAGTCCGGGGTGGGCGGAGTCGTCGGCGGCGTCGAGGACGCCGCGGGCGGCCTGCTCGGCGGCCTCGAAGCCGGTGCCGGCGCGGTCGGCGACGTGTTCGGCGGCGTAGTCAACGAGGTCGAGGACATCGGCGGTGGCCTGTTCGGCGGCCTCGCTGACGTCGGCGGAGTCGTCGGTGACGTCGGCGGTGGAGTCGTGGACGCAGTCGAAGGTGCCGGTGAAGCTATCGGCGACGCGGTCGGCAGCGTCATCGACGACATCGGCGACCTGTTCTGACCAAGCCCGTCATGACGGAGTACTTCGAGGGCGTAGCGGAAGGCGCTGAGTACCTCGCGGAGCCGGTGATCGACGCGGTCGGTGATGTCGCTGAGGGAATCGGCGGCATCGCTGGTGCGGTCGTCGACGGTGATTTCGGTCAGGCGGCGGACATCGTCGGCGGCGCGGCGATGGATGTCGTCGACACCGCCGGTGACGTCGCGAGCGGGATCGCGGGGGCGGTGGTTGACGTCGGTGAGGCGATCGGCGAAGGCGCCGGGGTCCTCGGCGACGTGCTGGTCGACGACGCCGAGTGGATCGCCGCGCCGATCATCGACATCGGGAGCAGCATCGTCGACGACGTCGGCGAGGTCTTCAGCGATATCGGAGATGGCGCGATCGGCGACGCCGCCATGGATGTCGTCGATGACGTGGGCGGTGCCCTCGGCTCAGTCGCCGGCTGGGTCGGCGACGCTGCGAGTGACGTCGGCGAGACGATCGGCGACGGTGCCGGCCTGCTCGGCGATGTGCTCGTCGACGACGCAGAGTTCGTCGGCGGTGCGGTCGCAGATGTTGCGACCAGCGTGGTCGACGACGTGGCGGACGTCGGCTCCAGCATCATCGACGACATCGGGGACCTGTTCTAGCCATCAACCGGCGAGGTCGGTGAGCATCCCCTCGTAGCTACGGATGAGCACGCGGCAGGCATCGACCACGGCCTGCTTGGACAGCGGGTTCTCGGCCCGCTTCTGCCACGTCTCGAGCGAGGCCAGCAGCTTGCGTCGTACCTCGCCCACCTCCGCGTCCGGTGGCAACCCGATCCGCGCCGCGGCCGCCTGGCCGGAGCGTTCGAGGATCTGCTCCGCCTCTGCGAGCTGGTCGTCCTTCAGCGGTACGGCGCCGAGCCGGAGGGCGTTGAGCATGCGGAGCTCGGCGAGCTCGTGTGCGCCCGCCGCCAGCGCCTCCAGCTCCTCCGACAGCCCGTTGACCGGGTTCGTCGCCGCGAGGCGCGTCAGCGCGGTCATCGCCGAGCGGGCCTTGAGCAGCCCGGACCGTGCGGCGATCTGTTGCATCACGATCTCGCGGAGATGGGTGAGGCCACTCACCTTCGCGAGCGCTTCGGCGAGCTCGGTCGCCGTCGCCTCCGGCGCCCGGGACAGCCACTCCATCGCCCACCGCACCCCGAACAGCCCGAATCGTTCGACCAGTGCCCGACGCACCGAGGCGCTGACGACGTCGTCGATCTCGGTGTCCGCCGCGGAGAGCTCCTGCACCGAACCGAGCACCGGCGAGTTCGAGCGGACCCCTGCCTGCGCCATCGACCGTAGGAACCGGAACTCCTCTTCCCGGAGCGACACGGCGGCTTGGGCAAGGAGGCCGGCGACCGGTACGACGTCCTGCACCAGGCGCCGGATCGAGGGTTGCACGATGTATCGATCTGCGATGGCGTGCGCCGACTTCATCGCGTCAAGCCGGCACACTCCGATCTCGTCGGCGCGCGAGAGCACGGCGATGCAGTTGACCGGATTCGGCTGCGCGAGGTCGTGGTCGTGGAAGCTCTCGAGCAGCCGGACGTCTGCGGTGTGCATGTGTCGCATCAGGTAGATGACCGCATCGACGGTGCCCGGGTCCTCGCTGGTCGGATCGAGGAAGGCGGTCGTGCGTTGCGAGAGGTCGGTCGACAGCGACGCGATGCCTGGCGTGTCGACCAAGGTCATCGCCCGGAGCCGCTCGGTCGGCCAGTCGACCATCAGCCATCGCAGCGACTCCGCGGACTCGGCGCCGAGCTCGACGTCGAGGGCGCCGTTGCGCGAGAACGCCACCGGGTGCGGCGACCCCTGGTACGGCACGGCGGTCACCTGCGTCACCTCGGCGCGGCGATACCAGGTCACGATGCGCGTGCACTCACTGGCGTTCGTCGGCGCGAGCTCCTCGCCGACCAGCGCGTTGAGCAGCGTCGACTTGCCGACCTTCACCTTTCCAGCGATCGCAACCTGCACCGGCAGGTCCAGCCGGCGACGGATCTCCACGCTGGCGGCCTCGACGGGTGACCCGGCATACGCCGCGACGGCTCGGTCGGCGACCGACGCGGTTCGCGCCAGCAGCGAGTTCGACATCAGCCGGTTGCCTTCGGGGCTGCCTTGGCGACGGGCGGCGCGAACTTCGCCGCCTGCGCGGCGAGCGTCTGATACGCCTTCAACGTCGCGTCGATCGCCTGCAGCTTCTTCTGGTGATCCTGTTGCGCGCCTTGCAGAGCCGCGGTGGCTTGCTGCACCGCGGTCGTGGTCGACCTGACGAGCTCCTCGGCGAGTGCGGAGTACGTGTCACGCACCGACCGCTGCAAGGTGCGGATCGCGTCGCGGGAGTCCTTGCCGACGACGAACGACGCCTCGTCGGTGTATTTGCGGACCGCCGCCTTGGCATGGTTTCGGCGAGCCTCGAGCTGCCGGGTGTGCTCGTCGCTGACCGACCGGCTGCCGAGGACGAGACCGAGACCGAGCGTCAACGGGTTCATCGCCCCGGTGAAGATGTGCATCATTCCCTGGCCCCCGAGCGCCCCGAACATCGACATTCCGCTGTAGGTGTTGCGGAACAACGAGATCGCGGCCGAACCACCGCCTCCCTGCAGGGCGGCCTTCGGGAGCTCAGGGTCGATCACCTTGTCGAGCAGATGAGTCGGGGCGGCGACGTTCGCGACCTCGCCGAGGTCAGCGGCGTCCTCGGCGAACATCGCGCCGACCCGCTCGGTCAGGGCGAGCGCATGCTGGGTGAACATCACGTAGTTCTCGGTGACGTCGTACACGACCCGAGTCTCGAGCCACTGCCCGAACTCGTCCCACATCTTCACTGGATCGCTCTGGTCGAGTGACGCTTCTGCCTCCTGGCTGATGGCTCGCATCCGCGCCCGCATGTCGTGGTCGACCTCGTTCTGCAGGTCCATCACGCCGTCGGAGAGCACCATCTGCCACTTGGCGGTCTGCGCCCGCAGCGACTCGGCACGGTGCTTCGCCGCTTCGAGATTGGCCTGCAGCTCGGCCTGGTTCTCGGGCGTCTTCAGCGCCTCCCGCACCGCTGCCAGCGGCTTGGACAGCTGGTCGAGAACGCTCAACACATCGGCGGCGGCGGCGCGCATTGCCAACGCCTCGGCGTTCGCCGCGATCCGCGTGACGAGCATCGCCTCGAGCGGCCCGAATCCCGACGCCTCGCCCAGCACCGGGTCCTTCGCCGCCCGGGCGCGGGCTCGAAGCTCGCAGGAGACCGTCATCATCGGAGCGGCAATCCCGGCGTTCGTCAGATGCTTCTGGTTCGCCTCGACCACCGCATCGACGAACGGGAAGATGTCGGTCTTCGCGAGGACGCAGACGACGTTGGAGCACAGGCGCCGCGCGTTGGCGAGAAAGGCGATCTCTGGAGCGGTCAGCTCCTGCGTCGCGTCCGAGACGAACAGCAGCGCATGCACGGACGGCAGCATCGCGAGCGTTCGCAACGCGTGCTCCGACTGCAGACCACCGACACCCGGCGTGTCGATGACCACCAGTCCGGTCTTGAGCAAGGGGCTCGGCAGCGCAATCTCCACGCGCTGGAAGTCACCCGCACCGCGAATCGCCTTGCCCATCTGCTCCTTGCTGAGCTCTTTGGCGACCTCCTTCGGTGGCTCGCCCTCGAGGGCGACGCCTGTGATGGACAGCGTGTCCGCATAGCGCAGAACGGTCGGTACGGCGGTGCTGATGTCGTCGTCGACCGGGCACACCGCGCCGCCGATGAGCGAGTTGACGACCGAGCTCTTGCCCTTCTTGAACTCCCCGACAACCGCGACCCGCGCACCGCTGGAGGTCAGGCGCGCCGTCGCCGACTGCAGCTTCTTGACCAGGTCGCCGCGTTTGCCGTTCTGCGCCGCGGTGGCGGCGGCCGCCATGACCTTGATCAGCTCGCCGCGTTGCTTGCCCGCATCGGGCGCGGCCGCGGGGGTTGGATTCGGCGCTGTCATTGGTCCTGGTAGTCCTCGACCTGGGTGAAGTCCTCGCCGTGCAGCGGTGCCTCGAACTGCTGCTCGTCGTACGCCGGAAGCCCGGCGTCGAAGTCCTGGGTGGCCGGATCGAAGCTCTCCCCGATCGGCTCGACGGTCGGTAGATCTGGCTCGAAGCTGACCGTCGGCACGTTCTCCAGCAGGTCGGTGTAGTCGGCGCCCAGGTCACCCGACAGGGCTCCGGCCAACGCGTCGTAGTCGTCGCCGATGCCGGCGCCCACCGACGTCGGCAACGGGCCGAACTCACCGGCTGTCGGGTCCAGCAGCACGGACGGCAGATCGGAGAGCTCGCCGGCGCCGCCGGACCCGAGCCCATCAGCGAAACTGTTGAAGTTGCTGACGTCCTCGGCATCGAACCCGGGCACGCCGAACTCCGCGGCCATCGGGCCGCCGAGGTCGAAGCCGTCAGGTTCGGCCAGGTCGGTCGACGGCGTGAAGCCCTGCAACGCCTCCACCGGGATCGACTGCAGCTGGCTGAGCATCGACTGCAGATCGGTCGACCCGTCGATGTGCAGGTACGGCGCGAGCTCCGGGTGGCGCTCGGTGAACTGCTGCATGGCCGCCTGAAGTTCCTGCGGTGAGGCGCCGGCCAGCCCAGGCGGCAGCCCTGGATGATCCGCGCCGGCCGGCATCGGCGCGTGCGGCATCGACGACATGGAGGGCATGGACGCATGAGGCACCGCGCCGGCTGCGCTGGTTGGGGCGTGCGGCTGGTTGTGCTGCGAGAGGTTGCCGTGCATGAACTGCTCGAGCCATTTCAACAGCTCCTGCAGCGATGCCATGGCGTGCTCTCAGTCTCCTTCGGCGGTGATCACAGCGAGGACGACGGGACCGGCGGGTGCACGTCGTAGTTGAACAACCCGAAGTACTTCCCCTGCGAGGAGTTCCAGGTGATGGTGTTCTGCCGCAGGTCGCCGCCGTCGGTCTTGGCGCCGTAGATGACGATTCGCGAGCCGCTGATCACGAGGCTCGCCTGGAACGCCTCGATGGTCTGGCCGATGACCGCCGGCACCCCGTTGTTGCTCTGCACGATCGTGGTCTGCTGAGCGCCGTCGTTCTTGTGCCAGTTGACGACGAACTCGGGGTCGACCTCGCCGCTCCCGGTCAGGGAGGGGTCGCTGATCGTGGCCTTCGAGAAGCTCTCCGCCGATCCGTCCGCGTCGAGCACCGGGATCCACATGCCGGAGGCGTCCTGGGTCAGGATCTCCACCCGCGGCGACAGCGACCCATCGGCGGTCGTCGTGAAGGCCGCGACAACCTGCTCGTCCGACCCGTCCTTCTGCCACGTGACCCGGACGCACTGCGTCTGGAAGTTGGAGCCAGCCGTCGACGGGTCGACCCCGCGCGCCCAGGCGGCGACGTTCTGGCACTCGATCGAGCCGTGGGAGTCGACCGGTGTGGTGTCACTCGCCGGGTTGAGCAGGAGGTCCTCGGTCAGGATCTCGTGCGGCGTCGGTGCCGTGGTCGGTGTCCCCCCGCTGCTCGAGCCACTCGACCCGCTCGACCCCGAAGTCCCTGACGATGACGACGCCTTGGACTTGTTGTGGTCGTGGCCCTTGTCGCGCCCGAACATGTAATAGGCGCCGCCGGCGACGAGCGCGAGGCCGAGCAACGCCGGCAGGATCATCGCTGCCTTGCTCCGGCCGCCCTTCGCGGTCGGGGGCGGCGGGGGCACCGACGGCGGCGTGACGAGGGGGGTGGTCGGAGCCAGCTCGGCATCGGCAAGCGGTGATCCCAGCACTGCGGTCGTGTCCCGTTCCGGCTGCACGGGCAGCGGCGGCTCCTCGACGGCGGCCGCCTCGGCAACCGGCCCCTCCGCGGCCGTCCGGGCAGCGATCGCCGCCCCCATCGCGATGGCGTTCTTGGGATGGGCGTCAACGGCCACCGGCCGGCCGAAGGCCGCCGACACCATCTGCGCGATCAGCGGGATCCGCGACGACCCGCCGACCAGCAGGATCGCCTTGACGTCCTTCGGTTCGACCTCGGCGGTGGCCAGCGAGCGGCGCATCGCCCCGATGGCGTCCTCGATCCGGGGCCGGATCATGTCCTCGAACTCGGCCCGGGTCAACCGCACCTCGGTGGACATCGACGGCAGGATCACCGGAACCGTCGTCTCCGTGTCGGAGGACAGCACCTCCTTCGCCTCGACGCACTCCTCGCGCAGCCTCGCGACCGCGGTCACCGCCGTCGGATCGTCCGGGTCGAGACCGTCGATGGCCTCCTGCGCCATCGCGGTGACATGGGCGTAGACCGCATCGTCGAAATCGATCCCACCGAGTCGCTCGATGCCCTCCGGCTCGCCCAGGATGTCGAACCGGCCGTCGTCGACCTTGCGGATCACAGCCGCGTCGAAGGTGCCGCCACCCAGGTCGAAGACCGCGACCACGTCACCCGCCTCGACCCGCTGTTGCGAGGCATAGAAGATCGCGGCGGCCTGTGGCTCGGTGAGGGTTGTCGCCGCCGGAAGGTCGGCCAGCCGGACGGCCTGGGCGAGCAGGTCCTTCTTGTACGAGCCCCAGTTGGCCGGGTGGGTGACGGCGACGCCGTCCGGCGGCGCGCCCTCAGTCCGGGTCACCTCCGCGACGACCCACGACAGCAGCTTCGCCGACAGTGCCTCCGCCGAGTACGGCGTGCCGCCGAGCAACAGCGGGGTCGTGTCACCGAGGCGGCGCTTGAACTCCCGGGCAACGCGGGCGGGATCGGACAGCGCTCGGCGCTGCGCGGCATCGCCGACGAGCACGTCACCCTGCTCACCCACCCAGAGGACGGACGACACAGCCGTCGAGTGGTTGCCGAGCGCCGCTACCTCGACGCGGTCGTCTCGGGCGACGGCAGCAGCCGTGTACGTCGTCCCGAGGTCAACCCCGATGTAGTAGCCCACCCAGTCCCCCATGTCCGTTGCAGAGAGCCGCAGTCTCGCACTGGCAATCGGAGTGCTCAACCACAACGGCGCGTTGTGTCAGCCTTCCGGCAAGGTGGCCGCCTGCGCGTCACGTCGTGATGCGCTCGAGCAGCGCTTCGACCAGCCCGATCGTGGTGGCCGGGTCGGCACCGTCGGCGATCTGCGTCGCCGCTTCGTGAAGCACCGCCATCAGCATCGGCGCCAGCTGGTCGGCCGGACCGGCGGCGAGTCGCCCGGCGCCGTCGACGGCGGCGAGCGCGGCCCGCAGCATTCCGAGGCCGTACTGCTCCGCAACGGCGTTGCGGGTCTCGGCGTCGAGTACCGCCGGAGAGTCGAGCACCGCGATCCGCCGTACCTCGCCCCGGGTCGCCGACCGCAGGAACTCGACCGAGCCGAGGCGCAGCTCCTCGACCGGGTCGTCCCCTGCGGTCATCGCCGCGACGGCGATCGCCTCGCACAAGTCGCGTTCGACCTCCTCGTAGACCGCGCGGAACAGGTCCTCCTTCGACGCGAAGTAGTGATACATCGCGCCGCGGGTCACGCCGGCGCGCTCGACGATCTCCTCGCGACTCACTCCGGCGAAACCGCGTTCGGCGAACAGCGCGCGAGCCGCCGCGACGAGCGCGCCGCGGGTGGCCGCTCTGCGTTCACTCTGCGTGCGCCTGGCGGGCGTCGCTGACGACGGCTTGACGGCGGGCTCCTTATCTGACATAAATGCGTGCAGCCTGCATGTTAGTTGCCTTGGGAGGGCCGTCAATGATCTTCACGAGAGACCAGCTCAGCGCCGGACTGCTGTCCGAGCTCGACCGGTTCGAGGAACTCCTCCGCTCGCTGCCGAGTGAGGACCGGGACACCCCCACCCGCTGCACGGGCTGGAGCGTCGGCGACGTGTCCGCCCACATGATCGGCACGATGGCAGACATCGCCGCCGGCCGGCTGGAGGGTTTGGGCACGCCTGAGGTTACCGAGCGCGAGGTCGCAGAGCGCCGCTCGTCCTCGCTGAAGGAGCTGGCCGACGAGTGCGCCGAGGTCCGCAAGGCCACCGAGGCGCTGCTTCCCGCGTTCCCGGAGGAGTCGTGGTCGCAGCCCGCACCGGGTGGGTACGACGGCACGCTCGCCGATGCCGTCGAGGCCCTCTGGTACGACGCGTTCCTGCACGCCGACGACATCCGCGCGGCGGTCGGCCGGCCTTCCGAGCTGGGTCCTGGCCTGGCGCCCGCGATCTCGCACGTGACGACCGAACTCGGCAAGCTCGGCTGCACACCGACGGCACCGTCCGCGGATGAGACCGGTATGGCGTACGTCCTCGTCGCAACGGGCCGCGCACCGGAGTCGGCGTACCCCGAACCGCTGGTCAACATCTACGCCGACTGAGTCCTGCCCGCCCGGGCCAGCGGTCGGGCGAGGAGCGACGCGGATTTGGTGTTGCGACGTGAGTTTCTGGCGGGCCATTCACGACACCAAATCCGCTTCGCCCGCCTGTTCTGTAAAAGAATCCAATTCGGTAGCGTTTTGAAATTCACCCATTTGCCGGATTGATGCCAGTGTGACGGGCGATACACAAGAAATGAAAGCTGCAGGCTACTTGTCGGGCTTGTGTCGGCGGGTCAGACTGCGAGTACTCGCGTGCGGACTTGGTTCGAGTCACTCCTGATGCTCAGCATCGGGAGGGGGTCGGACAACCAACTAGTCAACATGGGGGTGAAATGACCGCCAGCAACCCCCCGACGGCGGCCGACCGAGTCCTCGTCATCGACGACTCGCCCGACGACCATGTCCTCATCGACGCGATGTTCGGGCACTCGACATCTCCTGTCACCACGTCGCACGCGAGCAGCATCGCCGAGGCGACGGCCCGGCTCGCGACGCAGGCGTACGACTGCATCCTGCTGGACCTCGGACTGCCGGATGCGCAAGGTCTCTCCGGGCTGTTGAGCCTCACGGAGGCGAGCCGCGGCACGGCCACCGTCGTACTGACCGGGACCGACAGCGACAGCCTCGCGATCCAAGCCGTCGCAGCCGGCGCTCAGGACTACCTCGTCAAAGGACGCATCGACGTCGACAACCTGGTGCGCACGGTTCGCTACGCCGTCGAGCGCCAACGGATACAGAACGAGCTGGCCACAGCGCTGGCCGAGCGGACCGAAGCGATCGAGGCGCTCGCGGTCAGCGAACACCGGTTCCGCCGCGCCTTCGAGGACAGCCACGTCGGCATGGCGCTGACGACCTTTGAGCCCGATGGCACGCGCCGCGTCGTGGCCAGCAACCACGCGCTGCACGTCATCCTCGGAGCCCGCGCCGAGGAGATCGAGGGCCGACCGCTGGTCGACTGGATCCACCCGGAGGACGTCGACGGGGCGATCGCCGCTTACACCCGCGCACTCGGTCGGCCGGACCGTCCGTTCGCCATCGAGATTCGCATGATCCGTGCCGACGGTGAGCCCACCTGGGTCGAGATGACCGGGTCGCTGCTGCGTGACCGCGACGGCAACATGTGGCAGGCGATCGCCCAGATCGAGGACGTCAACGACCGCAGGCGGGCGCAGGAGCAGATCGAGCAGTACTCCTTCGTGGACGCCTTGACCCAGCTGCCGAACCGGTTGCTGGCGCTCGACCGGATCCGGCAGGCGCTGGCCCGGTCGGTTCGCTCCGGGCGAAGCGTCGCGGTGATGTACCTCGACCTCGACCACTTCAAGGTGATCAACGACTCGCTCGGTCATGACGCCGGCGACGAGCTCCTACGCGTCGTTGGCGCCCGCTTGCCTGAGGCGGTGCGGCCGGTCGACACCGTCGCGCGAATCGGCGGCGACGAGTTCATCGTGTGCTGCGACGACTTGCCGGCCGAGCCCGGGGCCGCGGAGCTGGAAGCGGTCGCGATCGCCGACCGCACCCGCGCCACGCTCGAACGACCCGTCACGGTCGACGGCAATGAGCTGGCGGTGACGGTGAGCGTCGGCATCGCGATCTCCGGTGATCAGCGCCGTACGGCGGAGGAACTGCTGCGTGACGCCGACACCGCGCTCTACCGCGCCAAGGACAAGGGCCGGTCGCGGTGGGAGGTGTTCGACGACGCACTGCGAGCGGAGGCCGTGGGCCGACTCGAAACCGAGCGCGACCTGCGCGACGCGCTCGACAAGTTCCAGCTGGCCGCGGTCTACCAGCCGATCGTCGATCTCGCGAGTGGCGGCGTCGTCGGCGCGGAGGCGTTGCTGCGTTGGCATCACCCGCAGTCCGGGTTGATGCCGCCGGCCGAGTTCATTCGGGTCGCCGAGGAGACCGGCCTCATCGTCCCGATCGGGCAGTGGGTGCTCGAGCAGGCGTGCGCAACGCTCGCGCAATGGCAGTCCCCGAACAGCAACCTGTCCATGTCGATCAACGTCTCCGCGAAGCAGCTGCTCCGGTCCGACCTGGCGGCGACGGTGGCCCGGATGTGCGAGGACTACGAGCTGAAACCCGGCGCCCTCACCCTGGAGGTCACCGAACGCCAGCTGGTCGACCTGGTCGGTTCCGGGCTGAGTGAACTGCGCACGCTGTCGGAGAACGGCGTGAAGATCGCGCTCGACGACTTCGGCACGGGCTACGGGTCGCTCACCTACCTCCGGTCGCTGCCTGTCGACACGGTCAAGGTCGACCGGTCGTTCGTCTCCGGCGTCCTGTCCTCACCGACCGACCTCGCCATCGTCGAGTCGGTGATCCGCCTTGGCACGGCCCTCAACCTCGACATCGTGGCCGAGGGGATCGAGGAGCCGCCGGTGGCCGATCGCCTGATCGAGCTCGGCTGCCCGCATGCTCAGGGCTGGCTCTACGGCCGACCGGTGAACGCCGACACGCTTCTGACGATGTACCCCGACCCCGCCGCAGCGTAGGCAGACCTCAGCGAGCAGATCCGCGACGGCTCACCGGTACGGCTCAGTCCGGTACGGCGTCACCGGCGGTCGTCGCCAGCTGGGTGATCATCTCGTCGAGCGAGGCCGCCGCGGCCTTGATCCGCTCGAGGTAGTCCAGCCGGTTCTCATCCGACAGCCGGTCCGCACCGCGAACCAGCACGTCGGCGAATCCTCGGATCGAGGTGAGCGGTGTCCGCAGATCGTGCGCCATCGACACGACGTACTGAGCAAGATCACCATCGGTCATGAGGCCGACCCTACGGCGTCGGGCACGACAGGAAACAATGCTCGACGTGGCGGAGGCACAGCGACCGGTCATCGTCGGGGCGGCGCAGGTCATCCAACGCTCCGAGGATTGGTCCGATCCCGCCGAGGTGCTCGGCCCGATCGAGCTCATGACGCAAGCAGTTCGAGATGCCGCTGCCGACGCCGGCGCACCCGGCCTGCTCAACAAGGCCGACTGGATCGCCGTCGTCGGCGGCTTCTGGAGCTACCAGGACCCGGGCCGTCTCGTTGCAGCGGCGATCGATGCGCCTGGCGCCCGCACCGCACTCGCCGCCATTTCGGGCAGTGCGCCGCAAGACCTGGTCGGCATCGCGGCGGAACGCGTCGCGCGCGGCGAGATCGACGTCGCGGTCGTCGTCGGCGGCGAGGCAGGCGCAGCCCGTAAGAAGTTGCGGGCGCTCGACGTCGAGCGCGCATGGAACACGGATGCGGGTGCCGGCACTCCGGAGTCGATCGGTGCGTTCGAGCCCGAGATGATCGAGGAGATGCGCGTGCTGGGCGTTGCCGCGACGGCGTACGCACTGCTCGACGACAGCCTCCGGATCCACACCGGTACGTCGATGGACGACCACCGCAACGAGATCTCCGAGCTGTGGGAGCGGTTCAGCCAGGTGGCGGCGCGCAACCCCTACGCGTGGGATCGAACGCCAAGAACGGCGGCGGAGATCCGCGAGGCGACTCCCGACAACCGGATGATCTCGTTTCCCTATACGAAGGCACACGTCGCGAACAACACCGTCGACATGAGCTCCGCGGTCATCATCACCAGCGTTGCGACCGCCGAGGCGGCGGGGATCGCCGAGGATCGGTTCGTCTATCCCCATGTGTCGACCTCGAGTCACGAGACCTGGCAGGTGGTGCACCGCAACCTGCTCCATGAGACGCCGGCGCTGGCTGCCGCCGGCGGCGCGGCGATGGAGTACGCCGGTGTCACTCCCGAGACGGTTGATCACGTCGACCTCTACGCGTGCTTCCCCGCCATCGTGCGCATGTCGGCGGCGGCGCTGGGCTTCGACTTGACGCGAGAGCTCACGGTCACGGGCGGTCTTGGCTTCGCCGGCGCGCCGGTCTCCAACTCCAGCGGTCAGGCGATCGCTGCGATGGTGCCGCTGCTTCGCAACGGAGGCTGGGGGTTCGTTCACGCGAACGGCGGCAACGCGACCAAGCACGGGTTCGGCGTGTACTCCGCCGAGCCACCGAACAAGCCGTTCGCCCGCATCGAGGCGCAGCCCTCCGACCTGCGATCACGACCTGGCGTCGGCCCGGACTGGGACGGCGGCGGCGACGTCGAGGCCGCGACCGTCGTGTTCGACCGTGA
>JAFAZI010000198.1 GCA_019239875.1 Frankiaceae bacterium | reverse complement strand
GACGAGGTGTAGCAGCGGCAGCGCGAAGGCCATCGTCTTGCCGGTGCCGGTACGGGCCTGACCGATCAGATCGTGACCCTTGATGGCAAGCGGGATCGCGAGCGCCTGGATCGGGAACGGCTCGGTGATGTTGTGTTTCGCGAGTGTCTCGACGACATCTGGGTCGACGCCGAGTTCGGCAAATGTCTTCATGAGGAACGGAACTCCGATTTCCTGCGCATGCCACGCAGTGTTAGTGCGGAGTCCGGACGATCTTGGCGGCTGGCCCGCGCCCACGAGGCTCGTAGGGGGCCGACCCCCGACGGCTCTCCGCGGGTTGTCGTCGTACGACGCTGTCGTACTGAGGGCGAGTCTAGTGCCGGAATGATCCGTTTCGGCGGATCGGTAGGGTCGGGATCGTGGCTGAGTGGACCGATCCGATGAGTGAGGCGGAGCGTCGCCAGGCCGCGATCGACCTGCTCGGTCTCCTCTGTTATGCAGAACTCACGGCGTTCGAGCGGCTCGCGGCCGACGCCGCGTACGCGCCGTCGCTGGAGGACAAGGCTGCGCTCGCCGGCATGGCCGTCGCGGAGTTCGCCCACTACGAGGTGCTGCACGACCGGCTCGAGGAGCTAGGCGTCAACTCGACCGAGGCGATGTCGCCGTTCGTCGGGCCGCTGGAGTCCTACCACGAGTCGACGAAGCCGGCGGACTGGATCGAGAGCCTCGTCAAGGCCTACGTCGGCGACGGCTTCGCGTCTGACTTCTATCGCGAGCTCGCTGAGTTCATGGACGAGGAGATCCAGGCGTTGATCGTCGACGTCCTCGACGACACCGGCCACGCCGACTTCGCGGTGGCACACGTGAGGTCAGCCATCGAGGCGGACCCGACGCTGGCCGGGCGGCTCGCGCTGTGGGGGCGGCGGCTGGTCGGTGAGGCGCTCGTGCAGGCGCAACGCGTCGCGGTCGACCGTGATGACCTCGCGCGGCTGGTCGTCGGTGGCGTCGGTGATCTCGTGGCGGTCGGCGAGCTGCTCGCTCGGCTGACCCAGCGTCACAGCGAGCGGATGGAAACCCTCGGACTCCAGGCCTGAGGCCGTCAGGTCAGATCGCGCCGAAGCCGACGCGACGCGAATCCGCCTCGGCGATTTCGATGTAGGCCAGCTTGTCGGTGGCGACGATGACCCGGCGGCCCTTCTCGTCGACCAGGGAGAACGACGGCGTACCGTCCTTCAACGCAGCGTCGACGATCGCCTGGATCTCATCGGCCGCCTGGGCGCTCTCGATGGACAGTTCCCGCGGGGCGCCCTTGACGCCAATCCTGACCTCCACGTTGAGCACGCTAACGCACGGGCTACAAAGCGCCGGCGAACACCGGTACGCCGACGGCGAACGGCGTACCGAAAGCAATGTGACATTGCCCCGAAATCTCGCGGGCAATGTGACATTGCTGGGCGCTGGGCCAGGCAATGCCACATTGCTTCTGCGGCTTAGGTGACTCTCGGGTAGCCGGAGATGCCGCGCCAGACCAGGGCCTGGATCAACTCGATGGCGCGGGCCTTCGGGATGTTGCCGGATGACGCCAGCCACCACCGGGCGCTGACCTCGGCGACGCCCGCGAGCCCGCACGACAGCAGCTCCGCCTCGTCGCGGCCGAGCCCGGTGTCGCGAGCGATGGTGTCGGCAATCGCCTCGACCGACAGCTGCAGCGATCGCTCGACCCGCTCGCGGACGGCCGGCTCGTTGCGCAGGTCGGACTCGAACACGAGCCGGTAGGCGCCGCCGGGGTCGTCGACGAAGTCGAAGTAGACCTCGACGCAGCCGAAAACGCGGTCGTGGTTGTCCGTCGTACTTTCCAACGCGGCGCGGACCCGCGAGGCGAGCTCGTCCGCGTGCTGGTCGAGCAGTGCAACATAGAGCTCGAGTTTGCCGGGGAAGTGCTGGTAGAGCACCGGCTTGCTGACCCCCGCACGTTCGGCGATGTCGTCCATCGCCGCGGCGTGGTAGCCGTTCGCGACGAAGACCTCCTGCGCGGCACCAAGGAGCTGTTGGCGTCGGGCCGACCTCGGCAGCCGTACGCCGCGGGCGGGATTCTCGTCAGGGTGTGCCGTCACGGTGCATTGGAGCGTACCGATCCTGAGATCGCGCTCGGATCCGACATTCCGGCGTTCCCCGGAGCACCTTTCCTCGGCGCCGGCCCTCGTCTGACCCCTCTGGACCTGCCGGGGCGTAGCGTTCATGATCGACGTCGGGCACTAGGTGTAGGAGGGGCACGCACGGGGATGACTGGCGGCGGCGTGGCCCACCCGTCGCAGGGGCTAACAAATCGGATTAAGGGGTCGAACCAGACGCACCGATGCCTGCCGTGCAGGAATCGGTCATGCGGTCGCTCAAGCGGGCGCTCCGGGACGCCGACCTTTCGACGTAGGGGTGGAATCTCATCCACCGCTTACCCAGGGAGCAGCACGTGACCGTCACCGACTACGCGGAGATCGTTGCCGCGCTGCGGACGGTCCCTGGCGTTGCCGAGGCGGACGTCGAGCCGGATGACGAGGGTGGCGGCCTCGGGCTGCTGCGACTCGGTCTCGCCCCGGGTGTCGACGAGGTGCAGGTGGCCTCGAAGGTCGGCCGCATGCTGCGTGAGCGCTTCGGTCTCGGTGTCGACGCCGACCAGGTCCAGCTGATCGAGGACGCGGAGACGCCTGACGTCCCCGAGCAGCCCGGTCGCCGGCCGATCATCTCCCGGATGCAGCTGGTCTCCTCCGGCCTCGACGTCACTGCGGCGGTCTCCTTGTCCTACCGCGAAGGCACGGTCCGTGGTGAAGCCACCGGTACGGCGACACAGAGCGGCGTCCAGCGCGCCGTCGCGACCGCGGCGCTGCGAGCGATCGAACTGCTGATCGGTACGTCGGCGCGATTCGAGCTCGAGCACGTCGAAGTGACCCGTAGCGGCAGCGAGCGCACCGCCCTGGTGTCGGTGACGATGGTCAGCGGGACGGGCACCGACCGGCTGACGGGCTCGGCCGTTGTGCGCGAGGATGCACGGCAGGCGGTCATCCGGGCTGCGCTCGACGCGGTCAATCGACGGCTCGAACCGCTTCTTTCATAGGTCAGTAGACACATAAGGTGCTCTGAGTGGAGATACTGCCTGCGAGTGACAGGCAGCCATCAAGGAGCGCTTCGTGACGACAGACCCTGGTTCGGGCCAACCGATGCCGCCCAATGAGGCCGCGCCGCCGAGTGGGCCACCGGCCCAGGCCGGCGAAGAGTCGACCTCCGAGCTGCTCCAAGACATGCTCAACAAGGCAGTCGGGGAGCAGGTGGCCGGCGAGCGCGAGCTGGCCACGGCGGTGAGTGACATCCGGACCCGGCTGGTCCGGATGTCGCAGGAGTTCGCCGAGATGCGCGTCCGACCGCCGCAGGACGAGGCCGCCGAGGCGCAGATCAACGCGGTGACCGTCGAGATGCGTGAGGCGGTCCGCTTCCTCTCGGAAAGGCTCGACGGCGTGACCCGCATGGTCGCCCAGCGCGGCGAGGAGATGGCCGACATCCGCACTGCGCTCACCGCGATCGACGCCCACGTCCGCTCGCAGGCGGAGACGATCGGGGTGCTTTCCGCCGGGCTGCAGGCGTTGCCGTCCTACGGCGAGCGGGTGTCCGTGCTCCAGGACAACCTTCAAGTGCTTCATCGCCAGCTGGTCACCATCGAGGAGGCGGTCGGGAAGCCGACGGGTGACACCGGGGCCGCCGACCAGCGCCTCGCGGCGATCGAGGCTGCGATCGCGCCACTGGCGCAGAAGCTCGATGCGCTCGGTGACGTCGGCGCCAACCAGGCTGCCCTCCTCGCGCGGATCGATGCGCTCGGTGACGTCGGCGCCAACCACGCAGCCCTGGTCGCGCGGATCGATGCGCTCGGCGGCGAGGGCGGTGCCGACCAGTCGGCTCTCGTGGCGCGGCTCGACGCGCTCGGCGACATCGCCGCAAACCACACGGCGATGATGGCTCGGCTCGACGAGGTCAGTGAGATCAGTACGGCGCAGTCGGCGGTGCTCGGCCAGCTGCAGTCCACCTCCGCTCAGCTCCAGCAGTCGGTGGCGAGCCTGCACGAGCGGGTCGAGCCGCTTGCGACGGATCTGACCGCCATCGGCACCGGGGTCACCGGGCTGGTCGAGGCCGGCCCCGCCACGGCCCGGCTGGACCCGGCGGTGGCCCAGTCGATCAACGCTGCGGTTCGTGACACCGAGCAGCGCCTCATGGCCCACGTCGACGAGGCGGTGATGGCGCTCGCGGAGACGCTGCTCAAGCAGCGCCGCGCCACGAGCAGCGCCACCCCGATCAGCGCGATGTCGGCGGAGGAGCGCGTCGCGTTCGCACCGACCGTGCCGTCGGCCGCCTCGTCCTTCGAGGTGGGGGGCGACGGATCGACGGAGGGAGCCAAGAGCGCTGGCGGGACCGCGTGGTGGGAGCGCGACGACGCGACGCCCACCGAAGCCGCAGAGCAGGCTCCCTCGGACTCGGGCAACAGTGTGCTCCCGCCCGAACACTGGGCAGCGCTCCCCGAGGAATCCGCGGCGGACGACGGCGACGGCGCGCAGGCGCTCGACGAGACCGGTCCACTGCCGGGCGTGGGTGATGGCGAACCGAGCGGGCCCCCTGCAGAGGCAGGCGGGGCGGCCGACGGCTTCGACGCGGGCGCGCCGCAGCAAGCCGACGTTGCGACGCCGGGACCAGAGGAGTCGCCGGAGTCGATCGAGCTGCCTGATGCGTGGGCACCGGAGACGCCGCCCGAGCGCGACCCGGCCGACCCGACGGTGTCGATCGGCGACGGCAAGCGCAAGCGGCGCTGGGGTCGCGGCTAGCCGGTCGCGCCCAACGAGCGCCAGTAGTCGTTCAGCGCGCCATTCGTCTTCACGAACCACACGATCGGTCCGATGCCCAGCAGGAAGATGCCGGGGAACGACCAGAGCCCGGTCATCGCGCTTACCGGCTTCGGCTGGCCCCGCATCTCGTAAAGCTTTCCGACCTCGTCTGAGGTGATGTAGGGCATCACGATGCCGGCGAAGATCGCGAGGACGAGAGCGAGGCCGCCACCGAGGCCGTCGCCATTCTTGTGCCGCTTCATCTCATCGTGGACGTTGTAGTACCAGAACCAGCCGTAGATGCCGAGCGTGATGATGAACAGGAAGATGGACATGCCGGTTCCCCGGATCTGACCTACACCGCTGTACCCGCCCATCTGCACCGGCGCGTATTCGCCGGCATAGGCCGTCGGTGGCTGGCCGTAGGCCGGTGGCGCCGGGGGGAAGCCGGTGGGCGGCGCGACCGGTGGCTGCTCTGAAGGGTTTGGAGCCTCACTCATAGGTCCCCCTGGTTTCGTTCGTTGGCGGGTTGACCGTACCGTTGAGACAGTCACGGCGGAACAAAACGAGCCGATCCGCTCGTTGAACCAGCGCCGAAATGTCGACGTCCATGAGGTGAGAGTTGTGTCGCTGCCCCCGCTGGTCGAGCCTGCCGCGGAGCTGACGCCGCAGGAGATCAGGCGTTACTCGCGTCACTTGATCATCCCGGACGTCGCGATGGACGGGCAGAAACGGCTGAAGAACGCCAAGGTGCTGTGTGTCGGCGCCGGGGGTCTCGGTTCGCCGGCGCTCATGTATCTCGCTGCTGCCGGTGTCGGCACCCTCGGCATCATCGACTTCGACGTCGTCGACGAGTCCAACCTGCAGCGCCAGGTCATCCACGGCCAGAGCGACGTCGGGACGCCGAAGGCGGTCAGCGCCAAGAACTCGGTAGCGGAGATCAACCCGCTCGTGCAGGTGAACCTGCATCAGGAGCGGCTCGACTCGTCCAACGTCATGGACATCTTCAGCCAGTACGACCTGATCGTCGACGGCACCGACAACTTCGCGACGCGTTATCTCGTCAACGATGCGTGCGTCATGCTCAACAAGCCGTACGTCTGGGGGTCGATCTACCGCTTCGACGGTCAGGCGTCGGTGTTCTGGTCCGAGCACGGGCCCTGCTACCGCTGCCTGTACCCCGAGCCACCGCCTCCCGGCATGGTCCCCTCCTGCGCTGAGGGTGGCGTGCTCGGCGTGCTGTGCGCCTCCATCGGGTCGATCCAGGTCAACGAGGCGATCAAGGTGCTGACCGGCATCGGCGAACCGCTGGTCGGCCGCTTGATGATCTACGACGCCCTGGAGATGACTTACCGCTCGGTGAAGGTCCGCAAGGACCCGGAGTGCGCGATCTGCGGCAAGAACCCGACGGTGACCGAGCTCATCGACTACGAGGCGTTCTGCGGGACGGTGTCTGACGAGGCGGCCGAGGCGGCCGCCGATGCGACGATCACCGCGGCGGAGCTCAAGGCGATGCAGGACAATGGCGAGTCCTTCTATCTCGTCGACGTCCGAGAGCCAGCGGAGTGGGAGATCATCTCGATCCCTGGTGCCGTGCTCATCCCGAAGGGCGAGGTTGCTGGCAAGCTCTCGGAGCTGCCGCAGGACAAGCCGGTGGTGCTCTATTGCAAGAGCGGCGTCCGCTCGGCCGAATCGTTGGCTTTGCTCAAAAACGCAGGCTTCGCCGACGCCAAGCACGTGCAGGGTGGCGTCACCGCATGGAGCACTCAGGTGCTGAAGGAAGAGCCGCTGTACTAGCTAGATGCCTGCCCAGTCGGCGGTGTCCTTGACAGTGTCGGCAAGCGGCCGCCAGCGGAGGCCGGCGTCCGTCGCCTTGGAGAGATCGGCGCGCATCATCGGCCACCAGCTGCGGCCCGCGGACAACGGCAGCTCCTCGCTCTCGCTGTCTGGGTCCCCCCAGGTGACGTCTGGGAGCGGTACGCCGAGGGCGCCGGCGATGGTGTCCAACACCTCGCGGAAAGTCGGTGGGTCCTGGGGCGCTGTGACGTTGAATGCACCCGTGAGGCCCGCCTCGATGCATTGGACCGTGAACGCGCCGAGGTCGCGACCATCAACGGTCTGCAGCGGCTGGTCGGCCGCCGGCGCGGTGATCGGCTTGCCGCCGGCAACCTCGCGAATCCAATGCGTGAAGCGTTCGGTGTAGTCGTACGGTCCGATGACATATCCCGGCCGGATGATCAGGAGCGGATCGAAGAGCTCGGCCGCCACCTCCTCGCACGCGACCTTCAGCTCGCCGTACTTCTCCATCGTCAGCTCGTCACTGTGATCGGCGGGCAGCAGCGGCGCGTCCTCGGTGAACCCGGACTCGGGAACGTCCTCGGCATAGACCGAGATCGTCGAGACGAACGTGAAATGGCCGCCGCGGGTGCCAAGTGCCTCGTGCAGTGCTCGGACCTGGCGGGCCGTGTACGCGCACACATCAACGGTCGCGTCCCACTCGCCGGCGGCGAGCGCCGACAGATCGGTATTGCGATCGCCGGTGAGCAATGTCGCGCCAGGAAGCCCGTCGGGCTCGTATTGCCCGCGGTTGAACAACGTCACGTCATGCCCCGCCGTGATTGCCGCGCTTGCAATCCCGCGGCCGACCAGCCGGGTGCCACCGATGATGAGGATTCGCATGCCTTCGCACGCTAGTCCCTGTCTAGGGTCGCTCCCGTGACGCCGTTCGCGAAGGCTGTGCTCGATGCCGTCGACGCCATCCCTGCCGGCAAGGTCATGGCATACAGCGACGTCGCCGACTATGTGGGCAAAGGTTCCGGCCGCGCGGTCGGAACAGTGATGGCGACGTACGGCGGGGAGGTGCCGTGGCATCGCGTCGTGCGGTCCGATGGCTCGTGCGCACCGGGAGTGCGTGACCGCCAAGTCGCACTGCTACGGGCGGACGGCGTCCCGATGGACGGCTACCGAGTCGACATGGCCCGGGCGAGGTGGAACGGCACGTAAAGCGCCGCGGTCGAGTTTCGGGTTGTGATGCGTGAGCGACGGCCCGCCGTCGCGGAAGCATCACAACTCTCGCGCGATGCCGTCAGCGCGTGCGGCGGCGGCTCGACACGAAGCCGTCCACGACCGCGGGTGGTGCCGATGCCAGCCAGGCGTCGGTCAGCAGCTCGCGAATGACTGGCTTGCGGACCCGGCGCAGCTCGATCAGCACCGCTGCGTAGCCGTCGAAGTGCGGGATGGTGAAGACGCCCTCGTGGCCAGCGGCCAGCACCGCTTCCTTCTCATGCAAGTCCGCGACGCTGACCGCGACGATGTCGCCTTGCGGAGGCTCGACGTTGCCGTAACGCTTGATGTCGGCCTTGCTGAACGGCCGATGCCACGCGAAGGCCTTGCCGGCGACGAACCAGGTCCGATGGTTGTGGCGCTCACCCTCGGTCGTCTCCGGCAGGCTCGACGCGATCTCGGCAACCTGCTCGAGCGCCACCATGCTCGGGACCGTAGCAACACCTCGCCCGTGCGTCGCCAGTCATGGGAGGGTGCCGCAATGCCCAACCTGATCGCGAATCCAACGATTGTTGAGGCCGCCGGCACGCCGCCCAAGACGATCCGCGAGCATGTCGGCGCCGCGAACACCGGCGAACGCCGCGTGTCGATCGCGCACATGACCAGCCCGAGTGGTTGGGCGGAGCCGGGGCAGCGCCCGGAGTTCGACGAGTTCACCGTGGTGCTCGCCGGAACGCTCGTCGTCGATCACGACGGTGGCCGGCTCGAAGTGAACGCGGGGGAAGCGGTGCACACCAAGCCAGGCGAGTGGGTGCGTTACTCGACGCCAGGCCCGGAAGGCGCCGACTACATCGCCGTCTGCCTGCCGGCGTTCTCGCCCGACACCGTGCACCGGGACGACTGACGAACCGTCGTACCCGGATGATGTGATCGTCTGATGCCACCCGCCGGGACGACGTATAGGCTGGTGCGACCGCCGGTCGCGCCGGTCGTCGTCCCGCGCCTGGATCCGGCGCAACAGGCCGTCGTCGATCACACCGATGGGCCGTTGCTCGTCCTTGCCGGCCCGGGCACTGGCAAGACCACGACGCTCGTCGAGGCGGTAGTCCGCCGCATCGAGGACGGCGCCTCGCCCGAGCAGGTGCTCGTCCTGACCTTCAGCCGCAAGGCGGCCGAAGAGCTGCGATCACGGATCACTGCTCGACTCGACCGGACCGTCGAGGAACCGTCCGCCGCGACGTTCCACAGCTTCTGCTACTCGATCCTCCGGACGTACGGCGTGATGCCGGGCGGCCGGTTGCCGCGTCTGCTGTCCGGTGCCGAGCGCGAGATGCGAGTCCGCGAGATGTTGCGCGGCAACGCAAAGGGCGAGGGCAAGACCAAGTGGCCGCGGGAGCTGCTGCCGGCGCTGACCCTTCGCGGATTCGCGGTCGAGGTCTGCGACCTGCTCGATCGCGCCCGCGAGCGCCAGCTCGACGGCAACGGACTGCGGGCGCTCGGCGTGGCCGCCAACATGCCGGTCTGGGAAGCGGCAGGTGACTTCTTCGACGAGTACCTGGACGTGCTCGAGGCCCGCGAGGAGGTTGACTACGCCGACCTGATCTCCCGGGCCGGTGCGCTTCTCGAAGGGCCGGCCAGCCCGCTGCGCGACCGCTTCACCGCGGTGTACGTCGATGAGTATCAGGACACCGACCCTGCGCAGGAGGACCTGCTCAAGCGGCTCGCAGGCAACGGCCGGCTGCTCGTCGCGGTCGGTGATCCGGATCAGTCGATCTACGGATTCCGTGGCGCTGACGTCAACGGCATCCTCGAGTTTCCGGACCGGTTCCCGCGCCTCGATGGTGACAAGGCGAGGGTGATCGCCCTCAATGTCTGCCGCCGCTCCGGACCCGAGCTGGTCAAGGTCTCGCGACAGGTCGCGACCAAGATTCCGCTGGGTGGACTCGCGTCGGTGGGCCGCACCCATCGCGAGCTCGAGGCCGACCGGTCGACCAGTTCGACGCCGCCCGAGATTCGGCTGTATCCCTCGGTCGCGGCCGAGGTCACCGGCATCGCCGACCTGCTCCGGCGTGCCCACCTCATCGACGGCATCCCCTGGTCCGCGATGGCGGTGCTCGTCCGCTCCGGCGTCCGGAGCATCCCGACGATTCGGCGCGCCCTCGTCGCCGCCGGCGTACCGGTGTCGGTCGCTGCGGACGAGCTGCCGCTGTCTCGCGACCCTGCGGTCGCGCCATTGCTGCAAGCGCTCGACCTGATCGCCCGCGGCGAGGAGCGGCAGCGCCGTGGTGAGGAACGGCTCACCGCGCAGAATGCCAGGTCGCTCCTGCTGTCCCCGCTCGGCGGTGCGAGCCCGGCACAGCTGCGCGCACTCGGCCGGCGGCTTCGCGCGATCGATCGGGTCGACGGCGGCTTGCCGCGCCCGTCGGGCGAGCTGATCCGCGACGCGGTGGCCGATCCGCGCGATGAAGTCCTGATCGATGACTGGGTGGGGGCGCCGCTGCGGCGACTTGCAAGGCTGCTCGCCAAGGCAGCGGAGATCGCCGCGGCCGGCGGCTCGCCTGCCGAGGTCCTCTGGGCGTTGTGGGAAGGCTCCAGCTGGGGGCAACGCCTCTCATCGGCTGCGGCGACGCCGGACATCGCAGGCCGCGCCGCAGACCGCGACCTCGACGCGGTGCTCGCGCTGTTCGACGTCGCGTCACGCCTCGAAGACCACCAGCCGCGTGCCACGGTCGGCGCCCTCCTCGAAGAGCTCGAAGCACAGGAGATCCCCGCGGCGCCGTACGAGGAGAAGGCAGGTGTCCTGGGTGCCGTTCGGCTGCTCACCGCGCACCGCGCGAAAGGACTCGAGTGGGAGTTCGTCGTCGTCGCGGGTGTGCAGGAAGGTGTCTGGCCCGATCTGCGCCGCCGCGGCTCGGTGCTCGAGGCCGACCGCCTCGGCAGCGACGGCCCTCGCCCGCCGACCACGAACGCGCGGTTGCTGACCGACGAGCGACGGCTGTTCTATGTCGCGCTGACCCGAGCAAAGTCGCGCCTTGTGATCACCGCGACGTCAGGCACGGACGACCTGGCCGAGCGGCCGTCGCGGTTGCTCGACGAGACGGGTCTCGCCGTACCCGAGTCCGTCACCACGACGACGAGCATCTTGGCCGTCGCCTCCCTCGTCGCCCAGCTCCGTCGCGCGGTCGCCGACCCGACCCTCGACGAGCCGCTTCGGATGCAGGCAGCGCAACGCCTGGCGCAGCTCGCTGACGCGACCGGCGAGGACGGCGAGCCGCTGGTCCCGGTAGCTGATCCGCGCCGCTGGTGGGGGCTCGCCGACCCCACAGCCGGGGGGCACCCTGTCCGGCCGGACGATCTCCGCGTCCAGCTGTCGGGCTCGGCTGTCTCGGCATTCGAGGACTGCCCACGCCGCTGGTTCCTCGACCGCGAGGCCAAGGCGACGGAGGTCACCTCGACATCCCAGGGCTTCGGTTCGGTCGTGCACGCCCTCGCCGAAGCCGTGGTCACCGGCGACCTTCCGGCCGACATCGACGCGATGTCGAAGCGGCTCGACGAGGTGTGGCACCTGCTTCCGTACGACGCGAAGTGGCTCGCCGACCGCGAATACCTCGAGGCCTGCGAGGCGCTTAAGCGGTTCCTCGACTGGCACATCGCGAACCCTCGCGAGTGCGCGGGCGCGGAGCTCGAGTTCACGGTCGAGGTCGGCGAGGACGTCACCCTGCGGGGTCGCGCGGATCGTGTCGAGCTCGACGACGACGGCCGCGTCTATATCGTCGACCTCAAGACCGGGAAGTATCCGCCTGCCGACAAGCACCTCGACCGTGAGCCGCAGCTCGGCGTCTACCAGCTGGCCGTTCGCGAAGGCGGCTTTCCCGAACTCGGTACGACGCCGGGCGGTGCCGAGCTGCTCCAGCTTCGAAAGGCCAATCGCGGCAAGGTCAAGGTCCAGCCGCAGCGCGCCCTCGAGCGCGGCGACGTATGGGTCGACGAACTCGTCGGGGGTGTCGCGGCGTCGATCCGCGACGAGGAGTTTCCGGCGCGGCCGTCGGACTACTGCGACCGTTGCCGATTCCGGACATCGTGCCCGTCGCGTGACGAGGGCGGGCAGGTGGTCACATGAGCACGTCACCAAGGCTCGACGTGGCGGCTGACGGTGCGTACCTCAGTGAGCTGCTCGAGCGCGACTTCACGCCCGAGCAGATGGCGATCATCACCGCGGACCTCGCGCCGCAGCTGGTGATCGCCGGCGCCGGGTCCGGAAAGACCATGGTGATGGCGGCGCGCGTCGTCCACGCCGTCGCGCACTTCGGCGTCGACCCTGCCCAGATCCTCGGTCTCACCTTCACCAACAAGGCGGCGGGCGAGCTTGCCGACCGGGTCCGCAAGAGCCTGGCTGTCCTGAACAAGCGCAACCCGCCGCCGCCACCCGAATCCGGTGATGACGAGCGGGTCGACGACGAGCCCACCATCGCGACGTACAACTCCTACGCGGCGCAGATCGTTCGCGACCACGCACTGCGAATCGGCCGCGAGCCGGGCGCCACGCTGCTGACCGAGGCGGTGCAGTGGCAGCTCGCCATGCGGGTGGCGACCCGAGCGAGGGGGCCGTTCACCAGCCTGCCGTGGACCACCGGCTCGGTTGCCAACTACATCGTCGCGCTTGCCGGTGACATGTCAGACCACCTCGCGACAGCAGAGGATGTCCGACGCCACGACGAGCGTTGCCGCGACGAGATCGCAGCCCTCAGCAAGGTGCTCGCGAAGGCCAAGGAGCTCGAAGCGAAGACGCGATCTCGGGAAGAGCTGCTCACCCTGGTCGCTGCATATCGAGCCGAGAAGCAGCGGCTGGACGTCATCGACTTCGGCGACCAGGTGGCCCTCGCCTGCGAGATCGTGCAGACCTCGCCCGAGGTCGTGGCTGCGGAGCGGGCACGGTTCTCCCTGGTCGTCCTCGACGAGTACCAGGACACCGGCGTTGCGCAGCGCGTGCTGCTGAGTCGGTTGTTCGGCGGCGGCCACTCGATCACTGCGGTCGGCGACCCGAACCAGGCGATCTACGGCTGGCGGGGTGCATCGGCGAGCAACCTGTCGCGGTTCGGGGAGCACTTCGCCGGCGGTATCGACGACATCGCGCCGCTGCCGCTGATGACCAGCTTCCGCTGCGCCGGCCGAATCCTCGACGCGGCGAACCAGGTCGCCTCGCCGTTGTCCCAGTCCTTGGAGCGAAAGGGTCGGTCGCGGGTTGACATCCCGGCGTTACGCCCGACCAAGGCGAACGAGGGCTGTGGCGAGGTCATCGCGACGCGTCTTGCGACCGCTCCCGATGAGGCCGAATGGCTTGCCGGCAAGATCATTGCCGCGATGGCCGAGGGCACGAAGCCCAAGCAGATCGCCGTGCTCTCGCGCCGCCGTGCCGATTTCCCGCGGTTGCACCACGCAATGGTCGAGCGCGGCATCCCCGTCGAGGTGGTGGGGCTGGGCGGCTTGCTCGCGATGCCAGAGGTCAGCGACATCGTCGCGGTACTGTCCTTGCTCGCTGACGGCACAGCAAACGCGGCCGCCGTCCGGTTGCTGTCCGGCCCACGCTGGCGCCTTGGCGTTCGAGACCTCGCGGCGCTGGGGGAGCGCGCCGCGTTCCTCGCGCGCGAGCGGCCGGAGGACCCGGACCAGGTCGAGGAGCCCGCAGGGGAGATCGAGGCTCAGCCGGCAGCTGACGAGCCAGCTGTCAGCGGCAGGCTACGGAAGGTGTTGCAGGAGGCGACGAGCTCGGTCGACCCGGTGGAGGTGCCGTCGCTGCTCGAGGCAGCCGAGTCACCGGGCCGCCAGTCGCGCTGCTCATCGGAGGCACGTGACCGGCTGGGCCGGTTCGCTGCCGAGATGCGACAGCTGCGCGGGCTGGTCGGCCAGCCCCTCGTTGATCTGATCACCGAGGTGATCCGCACGACCGGGCTCGACGTCGAGATCGAGGCCGGCGATGCCTCACTAGCTGAAGCCCGGATGGCCAACGTCCACGCATTCCTCGACGTCGCGGCCGCGTTCACCGGCCTCGACGGGGAGGCTGACCTGTCCGCGTTCCTTGCCTATCTGAAGGCGGCGGATGACAACGAGGACGGCCTCGACATCGGGTCGGTGTCCGAGGCGAACACCGTCAAGCTCTTGACGATCCATGCCGCGAAGGGTCTCGAGTGGGACGTCGTCGCAGTGCCCGGTCTGGTCGACTCGATCTTCCCGACCGTGAAGTCGCGCTCGAGCTGGATCACCGGTGCGCAGGTGCTGCCGTTCGAGTGCCGCGGTGACGCCGAGGACCTGCCGGTCCTCAAGGGTTACGGCAACACCGACATCGAGGAGTTTCGCGACCTTTGCCGCAGCGACTCCCACGACGAGGAGCGACGGCTTGCCTACGTGGCCGTGACCCGTGCTGCGAAGACGCTCTGGCTCTCGTCCTACCTGTGGGGTCCGACCCGGCAGAACTTCTACGCAGTCTCGCCGTTCCTCAAGGAGGTCGTCGAGCTCGGCGACGAGGTCGTCACGCTCGAGGAGTGGGTCGCCGACCCGGAGGAGGACGCCATCAACCTGTTGTTGGAGGCGGGCGTCGCCGACGTCCCTTGGCCGGCGATGCCGGAGCCCGCCGAGATGTCGCGGCGACGCTCGGTCGCGGCGACGGTCGAGGACGCCCGGGGCCGGCTCGACCTCGACACCGGGCTGTCCGGCGCGGCGGCCGAGACTGCTGCGTCCTGGCAGCGCGACACGGACCTGCTGATCGACGAGATCAGGCGGCGCCGGACCCGGACCATCGACGTGGCTGTGCCGACGCGTCTGACGACCAGCCAGGTCGTCGCGATGGCGGCCGACCCGGACGCGTTCGCGGCGTCCGTGGCGCGGCCAATGCCGGCCCGTCCGGTCGCCCAGGCCCGGCGCGGGTCGCGGTTCCACCAGTGGGTCGAGAACCTGTATGGCGTCTCGCCGCTGCTCGAGCCTGACGACCTGCCCGGGGCCGAAGACGCCGACCTCGACGACACCGAACTCGCGTCGTTGCAGCAGACGTTCCTCGCCACGGGTTGGGGGGAGCGACGACCGGTGCGGGTGGAGGCACCGTTCGAGATGGTGATCGGTGGCCGGTTGCTGCGCGGCCGGATCGACGCCGTGTACCCGACCGAGGAGGGCGGGTACGACGTCATCGACTTCAAGACCGGAGCCGTGCTGACCGGCAAGGACTTCGAAGCGGCCTCACACCAGCTGTCGATCTACCGGCTGGCCTGGGCCGACCTCGCGGGCGTGGACCCCGCGTCGGTGACCGCCGGCTTCCTGTACGTGCGCGACGGCGTGGTGAAGCGCCCAGAGCGGCTGCTCAATCGCGACGAGCTGGCGGCGCTGGTGTCGCAGGCCTGACGCAACCTTTCGTTGGGGCTGGGCGTCTGGACCGGTGTGAGCACGCAAGCCCTGGACCTGTGCGGGAATGATGCGGTGACGGTGCCCGGACGACGGACCTCGGACGACCTGGCCGCGCTGTACCTCATGCACTACAAGAGCCTGGTTCGCCTCGCCGCGCTTCTCCTCGACGAGACCGCCGCGTGCGAAGACGTCGTGCAGGAGGCGTACGTGCGGCTTGCGGCCAGCACCAAGCTGGCGCGGCTCCGCGATCCGGATGCTTCGCTCGCCTACCTGCGGTCGACGGTGCTCAACCTCGCTCGCTCGTCGCTGCGGCGCCGACTGGTCGCCGCGCGGCACGCCCCGATCCTGCATCAGCGCGACCGCATCGACGACAGCGTCGTACAGATCGTCGATCGGACCGCGATCGTCCGCGCCATGCGCACCCTGCCCCGCCGGATGCGGGAGGCCGTCGCGCTTCGGTACTACGCCGACCTGACCGAGGCTCAGGCCGCCGAGGTCATGGGCGTCAGCGTCGGCGCCGTGAAGTCCGCCACATCACGAGGCCTGCAACGCCTCGCCGAGCAGTTGAAGGTGACGCCATGAACAACCTCGACGAGAGCGCACTGCGGCAGCAGCTTCATCAAGCCGTCGATGTGCTGGATGCGACCGGGCCGGCCCCGTCAGAGATCACGGCACGCGGGATCCGGCGCAAGCGCTCCCACCGACTTGCACTCGGACTCGGCGGAGTGGCGCTTGCCGGGGCGGGGGCACTGATCGCCGTCGTCGTGGTGGCCGTCCTCCCCACGAGCGGTCAGACCGTCGCTGCGGGCGATGCGCCGACGCACCAGTCGTTGAAATCCTTCGCCGCCCACCACGGCGGAATCGACTCGCGGTTCGGCCGGCAGGTCAGCGGCCCGGCCAAGAGCCCCACCGGTTTCTTCGGTGCGTTCACCGTGAAATCCGGGGTGCGGATCGCAGCGTGGAGCGGCTCGCGTTGGCGACTCGACGGCACGGTCTCGACGCTCGGCCAGGGTCGATCCGTGATGCGCCTGACTGCTGGTCCGACGCTCAAGGACATGCCGACGCCGACGTTCTACGTCCGCACCGTTGGTGGCGATGTCTCGTACTTCGGGTCGGTGCTGCAGAACCATCGGGGCACCTGGGCGCCGGTCCACTTCACCGGCTGCAAGCACCACGGTCTCTGCCCGCCCGGCACCAGCGAACCGTACGCGCGCCCGCACATCCATCCCGACCACACCCGCATGGTCTCGGTGCACAACACATGCAAGCCGAGCTGCGCGAACGGCACCGAGTACCGGGTCCGCTGGTGGTGGGCGCTCAAGGTTGACCCACGGTCGGCTCACGTTCGTCCGATCGAGGTCTTCGCCCCGGCCAGGGTCCGCAAGGTCTCCTAGCGTCTGACAGGGTGGGGGCGTGAGTGACGTCCCCACCCTGTCGCGTACGGCGGTCGACCGCGCGGCGGAGCGACGGGACGACACCGACTGGCTGGCGAAGGCCTGGGAGACCGGCCGGCTGCTCGTGCTCAATGACGGGGGTCAGGTCACTGTCGATGACGACGGACCTGCGCTGGTCTTGACCGAGTCCGCCGCTTGGAGCGGTGATGGTGAGCGGTTCCTGCTCGGCGTCGCTCCGGACGGTACGGCGTACTGGGGCACGAAGGGTGAGCTGCCGAGGAAGCTCGGTGCCAGGCCACTCGACCTTCGACTCGTGGGTGCGGCGCTTTCTGACCTCGACGCCGGCCTGCTCGTCACCCTGGTTGCGCTGTCGAACTGGCACGAGACCCACACCCACTGCCCGCGGTGTGGTGCGCCGACCCAGGTGACCCAAGCCGGCTGGTCACGCACGTGTCCAGCCGATCGGTCGCAGCACTTTCCCCGGACCGACCCTGCTGTGATCGTGCTGATCCACGACGGCGGCGACCGAGCATTGCTGGGCCGCCAGCCAGCCTGGCCGGCCGGTCGCTACTCCACCATCGCCGGCTTCGTGGAGTCAGGGGAATCCGCGGAGAACGCGGTCTACCGCGAGGTGCTGGAGGAGACCGGCGTGGTGGTCGATGACGTCATCTATCGAGCCAGCCAGCCGTGGCCGTTCCCGTGCTCGCTCATGCTGGGCTACGAGGCACGTGCGGTCGGCGGTGAGGTCGCGACCGCCGACGACGAGCTCGAGGACGTCCGCTGGTTCACGCGAGATCAGCTTCGCGCCGGTGAGGGGATGATGCCGCCGAATGCCTCGATCGCGTACTGGCTGATCAACGGCTGGCTGGACCGACAGCCAACCGGAGATTAATTGCGAGGCGGAATTATCCGAACCGCCGTACTGTTTTCTCTCACTGTGCTTGCCGACCGCCTGAACCCCAAGATCGCGGTCTGTGTCGTCTACGTCTCGGCACTGTTCATGGCGATCATCGACATCACGATCGTCAACGTCGCGATCCCGCAGCTGGCGCGTGACTTCTCGGTCACGCCAGACCACATCGATCTCGTCGTGGTCGCCTTCCTCGTCACGCTCGCGGTGTTCATCCCCGCCTCGGGCTGGTTCGGCGACCGTTTCGGCATGAAGAACGTGCTGCTGGCCGCTCTGCTGATCTTCACCGGAGCCTCCGCGCTTTGCGGGATCTCGCAGAGCCTGACCCAGCTCGTCATCTTCCGCGCGTTGCAAGGGGTCGGCGGCGGGATCCTCACGCCGGTCGGGATGGCGATGCTGTTCCGCACGTTCCCACCGGAGGAGCGGGTTCGCGTTTCGCGCATCCTGATCGTGCCGACGGCGTTCGCGCCAGCGCTCGGTCCGGTGCTCGGCGGCTTCCTGGTCACTGACGTGTCGTGGCGGTGGGTGTTCTACATCAACCTGCCGATCGGCTTGGCGGCGTTCGTCTTCGGGGTCCTGTTCCTTCGCGACCAACGCGACCACGAAGCCGGTCGATTCGACCTCGGCGGCTTCCTGCTGGCAGGCACCGGACTGCCGTCGCTGATGTACGCGGTCACGGAGGGCCCGAACCGCGGGTGGAGTTCACCACTGATCATCGTGCTGGGCCTCGTTGGGCTGGCGCTGCTCACGGTCTTCGTGAGGTATGAGCTCCGCTATCCGGAGCCGATGATCGACGTTCGCCTGATCAAGAACACGCTGTTCCGGTTGGCCACGTCGGTGCTGTTCATCGGCATCGCCGGTTTCCTGGGCTCGCTGTACCTTGCGTCGCTGTTCTTCCAGGACGGGCTCGGTCTCTCGGCACGAGACTCGGGCCTGACGACCTTCCCCGAGGCGATCGGCGTCATGATCGGTGCGCAGTTCGCGACCCGGCTCTACGCGAACTTCGGCCCGCGCCGGGTGATGACCGTCGGCTTGTTCTGCGTCGCCGCGAGCATCGGATCGTTCACCCTTGTCGGGTTCGACACGAACCTCTGGGTCGTTCGGACCATCATGTTCTGCTTGGGCCTGTCGGTCTCGCACGTGTTCGTGCCCGCCCAGGCCGCGGCGTTCGCGACCATCACGCCCGCGGCGATGGGACGTGCCTCCACGATCTTCAACACCGGCCGACAGCTGGGCAGCGCGGTCGGAGTGGCCGTGCTCACCACCGTGATCTCGGCGGTCGGTGTGTTCCACGATGTCGGCGGCCATCGGGCGCCGAACCTCGCCGCGTTCCACTGGGCGTTCGGTGCCGGCGCCATCTTCGCGCTGGTCGCCGCCACCATTGCGTGGCAGATCAACGACGCTGACGCCGCGTCGACGATGAAGCCGAAGAAGAAGGCGGCGGCTCAAGAGCCGGAGCTCGCCCCGGCGATCTGAACGCGGTGGGCCGCGTGGCTAGCGGTATAGCTCCCTTGTTACCGCTGGCATGAGTCCGGCGGGCGGTGTGACGCCGTGCTCGACCCGAGGTGCCGCTTCGACGTACGCCCGCCGCAACGTTGTCGGCGGATGTGTCTCGTCGACGCGCTGCATCCGCGCCCGCTCCCGGCGCCGCAGGCGTTCCCGTTCGTGCTCAGGCACCTTCGCAACTGCCTCGCGAAGACCGTCGATCGAACTCTGCCTCCCCGCGCGCGCGTCGATGCTCAGCTTGAAGGCGACGAGGTCCGCATAGAGCGCCGCGTCCATGGCCTCACATGCGCCGACGGTGCCACCGACTCGAACCGACATCCGGTCTGCCCGGTACTCGGCCCGTTGCGAGGACCGGGACAGACACACCTCGAACGTACGGCCGACCGTCAAGGCAAGGAGGAACAGTGGCGCGAACAACACCGGCAGCAGGAGGTCGCCGATCACCAGCTGGCCTCCTTGACTGCCCATCCACAGGCGATGGCCGGCCAGCGAAGCCCGCTCGCGAGCCGTGGACGGCCACAGCAGCGATAGCCATTTGTTCAGGCTTAGGATCGCAGGGCGCACGAGCGCGTTCTTGCGAAGGTCGCCGTTGACCTGGTGTCCGATCTCGTGCCCAAGAAGCGCAAGGCGCCCCTTGTCATCGAGAATTCCCCAGAGCGGAATACCGATGGTGAGCACAGTCTGGCGCTCCCACCGATGGATCGACGCGTTGACGTCCTGAGTCACGAGTACCCGGTCGGGTGTGGGTGCGTCGATCGACGCTGCGACAAGATCGAGCAGGGTGAAGACGTTTGGCGCGTCGGCCCGGGTCCACCCATGCACTTGGGCGCGTCGCCGCCAATGATTGAGATTGCCGTCAAACGGCATGACGCCAATCGCGATGAGAACGAGCAACAAGGACAAGGCTCCGCTGAAGAATGCTCGTATCGGCAGAAACCACACCGCCGCCGCCCCGCCAAGGATCAGGATGGTCACGGTGTGAATCGAGACCGCGAGGAGTTTCACAAGCCGATTCAGCGGATGGTTGCCAGGGTCGGTCGCGGCGCGCTTCAACAGAAGCGCATGCTCGCGTCGTGTGGCTTCATCTAGGACACGGCGCTGCCAGCGGGTGATCCACGTCTGCGGCGGCTCGGCGATGGGGTCGAGGTTCCAGTTGCATTCGGAGCACCACGGCGTCCAGCCGATCTCGGTCGGTACGGGCGCGCTGCACTCCGGGCAAGTCGCTGTCCCCACCGGAGTAATTGTCCCAGTCCTCGGCAACATGTGCTCGCCGATCGAGGATTTGGTGGAAACCTTTCGCCGCGGTCAGGGCTCGCTGCCGAGAACGGCATCGAGGCGCTGCGGCCAGTCGGCGTCGGCGAGGTCGGCGGCGACCAGCGCGTCGCGCCAGTCGAGCTTGGCGAGGGCAAGCCGGCGCTGGAAGTCGTTCCAGTCGCCGCCGGTCCGGATGACGAGACAAGCCTGGATCCGCTCGCTGGCCTGGCCACCAACGACGATGTCGGGGAGATCGTCGAGCTGGTCGAGCACGCGCTCCGCGCTGCCCGGCTCGAAGTTCGCGAGCACCCAGCGTCGGAGTCGAGGGGTCACAACCCTCGGCGGGACTCGTCGGTGGTCGTCGGGCCGCCGGCGAAGGCTTGGGCGATTGACATCCACTCGCGTGCGGCGTCGCCCTCGACCGTCAGTGGCACCTCGTCGGCGACCCGGCGCTGGGTCACCACGAGACAGAAGTCCAGCGCGTCCCCGGCCACCCGGTCCGTGGCCGAAGGCTCGCCCCAGGTCCACTCCTCGCCGCTTGGCGAGGTGAGCGCGACGAAGACCGGCACGTCGGGCATCTCGAGACCTTTGACCGCGTAGGAGAAGCCACGGGTGCGGGTCCCGAGGTGCGCGATGTGGCGCAACCGATCGGTTGGCTCGCGGGTGGCGCCGAGGGCGTCGACGATGTCCTGACCGTGCGCCCAGGTCTCCATCAGCCGCGCGGTCCCGAAGGACATCGGTGACATCGGCGGCCCGTACCAGGGGACCTTCACCGCCGGATCGATCTCGCGAAGCGCCTCGATGATCAGGCGACGCTCCTCGCGCCAGGCCGGCAGCAGCGACTCGCCCAGGGAGCGGATCTCGGCGATGTGCCGCTCCAGGTAGCCCGCCACGTCGGCCGCCAGCTCGTCGAGGCCGGCGAGGAAGTCATCCGGCTGTTGCAGGGCTCGCCGACCCTCCCGGTCGAAGAACCACAAGTGGCCGATCGTGTCGCCGACCGACCAGCCCTCCGCCGGAGTCGCGGTGGCGAGGACGTCGGCCGTCGCTGTTCCCAGCACGGCATCAAGATCGTCTGACTCGGCCTGAAGGTCGGCGAGCATCCCCTCGATGTCAGCAACCACGTCACGAACGCTACTCACCTCATGCAGGATGGCTGTCGTGCCGGTGACGACGAACGATGACGTGACGATCTGGTGGGCGCCGGAAGGCCCCAGCGACGCGCCGGCCGGTGACACCCCGCTGTTGCTGATCCAAGGCCTGGGCTACACCGCGGACATGTGGCACCGGGTCCTGCCGGGCCTGTCCGGTCCGCGGCGGACGATCCGGATGGACAACCGCGGCGTCGGGCGAAGCAGCGTGCCGGAGCCGCCATGGTCGATCGAGGACTTCGTGACTGACGCCATCAACGTCCTCGACGACGCCGACGTCGATCGGGTGCACGTCTTTGGGGCGTCGATGGGAGGCCTGATCGCTCAGGAGCTGGCGATCCGTCACCCGGACCGGGTCGACCGACTCGTTCTCGGCTGCACACATCCCGGTGGGAGTGACGCAGTGCGGATGGACCCGGCCGCCGCGACAATGCTGATGGACCGTACGCCGAAGTCGGCGCGCGAGGCGATCGAGGCGTCGATCCCGTTCATCTACGCGGCGGAGACCAGCCGCGACGACATCGAGCGTGACATCTCCGCGCGGGTTCGCTACGCGCTGCGCGCCACGTCGTACTGGGGTCAGCTCGACGCCATGCGCAGTCATTCCGGCACGCTGTCCCGCCTGGCCGACATCACCGCGCCGACGCTGGTCGTCCACGGTACGGCGGACAAGCTCGTGCAGCCGGGCAACGCGGAACTGATCGCCAAGGCGATTCCGGACGCCCGACTCGAGTGGCTCGAAGGCGCCGGGCACGTGTTCTGGACCGATCAGCCGCAGCGCTCAGTCGACGTGGTCAACGAGTTCCTGGCCGGCGGCCCAATCCAGGTCTAGGCGGCCTGGACCGCGGCCAGCAGCTCCGGGAGCGGTGGGTTGGTCAGCACGTCACCGTTGGGCAGCAGCAGGGTCGGCACAGTTGCCATGCCGCCGTTGGCGGCGAGGACGAACTCCTCGGCCTGTGGGTCCTCTTCGATGTTGACCTCGTCGAAGTCGATACCGGCGCGCTCGAGGCCTCGCTTGAGCCGAACGCAGTAGCCGCACCACGTGGTGGTGTACATCGTGAGCCGGCTGGTCATGGCACTCCTTCGTCGCTGGCTTCCGCGGATCACAACGGCGCGGAGGCTTCGATACTTCCCGGCGTACCCGTTGCCGCGGAGTTCACGCCCGCAGCCAGCGTCCCACGCCGCTGGATCCGAGCGATCGTCACTGCGATGATCGGCGACCCGATGATTGTCGGCGCCACCCACGCGATCGGGTTCACCTTGCCGAAGTTCACGACCATCACGGCGGTCACGAACGCGATGCCCGCACCGCCCATCCCGCTGATGTGCTGGGAGGCGGCGGTATCGAAGGTCCGCCGCCGCCAGCCCCGGCTGCCGACCTCCCCGAGGGCGAGTGAGAACGCCGCGATCAGCAGGAACCACCACAGCTCCCGGAAGTTGATCACTGCGAGCATGGCCGCGGACGCCGCCACCACGCGCAGGCACCACAGGAACGTCCGGCCCAGGCGGACGTGGCGGGCGGTCCCCTTCTCGCCCACGATGATCACCGGGAGCACGAGCAGCCCGAGGCATCCCGCGCTGATGTGAACCACCAAGAAGATGTCACGCAGCATGGCGCCTCCATGTCCCTGCCGTGAGGTTCTACAGTGGACCGTCTACATAGGACGGTCAAGAGGGGTGCGGTGTGATCAACAGCACGTCTGCGGCGCTGCTCGGCTTCTTGCGCGACGGTCCGCAGCCCGGCTACCAGCTGCACAAGATCGCAGCTGACATCGCGCCGTTCTGGACCGTCACCCGAAGCCAGGTTTATCGAGAGCTCGCCACGTTGGCCGATCGCGGTCTGGTCAAGCGAGAGCCGACCGGAAAGCGAGACGCCGCACCGTTCTCGATCACGGCGAAGGGCCGGGCCGCGTTCCGTGCCTGGCTCGCGACCGAGCCGGAGGCGGAGAACCTGCGCATCCCGCTGCTGCTCAAGCTGACCTTCGCCGAGGATCTGCCCGCCGAGCAGCTGCAGGCGATGTTGCAGGTTCACTACGACCGGCACCGGGCGCTGCTCGCCGAGTACGACGGGCTCGCGGCCGAGTTGAGCGAGCTGCCAGTCCTGCAGCGGGTGACGCTGCAGTACGGCATTCACTACGAGCGCGCGGTGATCGCCTGGTTCGAAGAGCTTCCGGCCGACATCGCTCCCGCCCACAGCTGACCGGTCCGCCCGCCGCCTGTCACTGGTCGGTGTAAGGATGCAGCGATGGCTATCGACACCCTCGAGCGCGTGCTGTCGGGGCTCGATGCCGAACAACGCGAAGCCGTCGAGGCGCCGCGCGGTCCCGTGTGCATCCTTGCGGGCGCCGGGACCGGCAAGACCCGCGCGGTCACTCACCGAATCGCCTATCAGGTGCTCGGCGGCCGGGTGCATCCGCAACACGTCCTCGCCGTCACGTTCACCACTCGCGCGGCGGGTGAGCTTCGAGCAAGGCTGCGCGGCCTCGGCGTCGAGGGCGTCCAGGCGCGGACCTTCCACTCGGCGGCGCTCCGCCAGCTCCAGTACTTCTGGCCGCAGATCTCCGACGGCCCACGGCCCTCCCTGGTCGAGAGCAAGCTCGCGACGATCCGGGTGGCCGCGGGCCACTGCAGGCTGTCGGTGTCACCGACCGAACAGCGGGACCTGGCGTCGGAGATCGAGTGGGCCAAGGCTGCGCTGGTCGAGCCGGAGGACTACGTCGTCCGGGCGAAGCAGGCGCACCGGCTCCCGCCCCTCGCGCACGACGTCGTGGCGCAGGTGTTTCGTGCCTACGAGTCGGTCAACTCCGACCGCGGCCAGCTCGACTTCGAGGACCTGCTGCTGTTGATGGCTGCCGCGATCGAGAACGACAAGCGCATCGCGGCCGAGGTGCACGAGCGATACCGACACTTCACGGTGGACGAGTACCAGGACGTGTCGCCGCTCCAGCAGCGCCTGCTCGACGCTTGGCTCGCAGACCGGGATGACCTCTGCGTGGTCGGCGACCCGAATCAGACCATCTACTCCTTCACCGGCGCGTCGCCGTCGTACCTGCGGGAGTTCGGCAAGCGGTTCCCCGGCGCGACGCTCGTGCGGTTGGTCCGCGACTACCGGTCGACGAACCAGGTCGTCGGCCTGGCGAACCGGATCATCACCGACTCGAAACTCCAGGCGCAGTGCGGGGACGGCCCCGATCCGACGTTCGACTCCTACGACGACGAGCCGGCTGAGGGCAGCGGGGTGGCGGGCAAGATCGCGACGCTGCGCAAGCAGGGTGTGCCGCTCGCGGACATGGCCATCCTGTTCCGGGTCAACGCGCAGTCGGAGGTGTACGAGCAGGCGCTCACCGCCGCCGGGATCCCCTACGTGTTGCGTGGCGGTCAACGGTTCTTCGAGCGGCCGGAGGTCCGCGAGGCGGTCGTGCTGCTGCGTGGCGCGGCTCGATCGGAGGCCGACCACGACACCGAAGGCCTCGTCGGCACGGTGACCGACGTGCTGTCTGCCGCCGGCTTCAAGGCGGAACCCCCGGCGGCGGCCGGCGCCGCCCGCGATCGCTGGGAGTCCCTTCGCGCTCTGGTGGGGCTGGCGGAGGAGTTCGCCGCCACGTTGCCGGGTGCGGGGCTGGGGGAGTTCGTCGGTGAGCTCGCGGCCCGCGCGGACGCCCAGCACGCTCCGCCGGTCGAGGGCGTGACGCTCGCCTCCCTGCACTCTGCGAAGGGCCTCGAGTGGGAAGCGGTGTTCCTGGTGGGGCTCGTCGACGGGACCCTGCCGATCACGCACGCCACGACGCCGGCCCAGGTCGAGGAGGAGCGGCGGCTGCTGTACGTCGGCGTCACCCGTGCCCGCCGCCACCTCGGGCTGTCGTGGGCGCTCGCCCGTGCGGCCGGCGGCCGCCGCTCGCGCAAGCCGTCGGAGTTCCTCAACGGGATCCGGCCGGTGACACTCACCGGCGATCGGTCACCGCCGCGGCCCAAGAAGGCGTTGTCCGACGACCCGGTGGTGCAGCGGCTTCGGGCGTGGCGGCTGGCCAAGGCCACCGAGGACGGGGTGCCCGCCTACGTGGTGTTCGACAACAAGACGCTCGAGGAGATCGCCTCCCGGGCGCCGACGGACCGCGGCGAGCTCGCCGCCGTACCCGGGATCGGTCCGAAGAAGTTGGACCAGTACGCCGAGGAGCTGCTCGCCGTGCTGCACGGGTAGGTTGCCCGCGTGGCTGATGAACCCAGCGCGCTGCTGCAGATCCTCGATCTCGAGCAGCTCGAGGTGAACATCTTCCGGGGCCTGAGCCCGGACGAATCCGTCCAGCGGGTGTTCGGGGGGCAGGTAGCCGGTCAGGCCCTCGTCGCCGCCGGCCGGACGGTGCCCGACGAGCGACACGTCCATTCGCTGCACGCGTACTTCCTGCGCCCTGGCGACCCGACCATCCCGATCATCTACGAGGTCGACCGGATCCGCGACGGCAAGTCGTTCACGACGCGTCGAGTGGTTGCCGTGCAGCACGGGAAGGCGATCTTCCACCTTTCGGCGTCGTTCCAGGTCGACGAGCCCGGCGCCGACCGTCAGGCCGAGATGCCCGATGCGCCGGACCCCGAGACCGTCCCGTCGCTGGAGGCAAAACGCGCCGCGGCAGGGATGCCGGCGTCCAAGCGATGGGAGGACGGCCTGCGGCCGATCGACGTGCGGTACATCGTCGACCCGCCGTGGTGGCCACAGCCGCGTAACGAATCCAAGGGCCCGATGCAGGTGTGGTTCCGGGCGAACGGGGCGATGCCGGACGACCCGCTGCTGCACGTGTGCGCCGCCACCTACGCGAGTGACCTGACCCTGCTGGACTCCGCCTTGCTCAGCAACGGGATGACCGCGAGCGACATGCGTGACGTCCAGGTCGCGAGCTTGGACCACGCGATGTGGTTCCACCGGCCGTTCCGGGCTGACGACTGGCTGTTCTACGACCAGTCCTCACCGAGCTCGTCCAACGCCCGTGGCCTTGCGATCGGCCGGATCTTCACCCGCGACGGTAAGCACGTGGTGTCCGTCGTACAGGAAGGACTCCTGCGAGTGACTAAGACTTCGAAATAAATTCGTGACCGCAATCGGCCGATAAATAGATTGCGCCACTCGCGGCGCGCCGTTATCTTTCGTTTCGATGTCCTGATCACCCGCGCCGCGCAGCATGCGGCCACAACGCGAAGGAGGTGCCACACGATGTACATCAACTCCAACATCCCGGCTGCCTTCGCCGCTGCCCGCAGCGCCGCGTGCGGTCACGTCTCGCCGTGGGCATCGCCGGTGCAGGGCATCCGTATGTCCGGTCCGGCTACGCAGCTCTCCGCGGTCAAGGCACTCGGCATGGATGCCAACCGCACGAAGGGTGCGACGGGATACCCGGCCTTTGAGGATCCACTCTGAGAACCAACCAGAGTCGGCACTCAAAGGCCGCGGAACCCGATACCGGGATCCGCGGCCTTTCTGTTTGCCGCTCAGAACTTGTCAGACGACCCGACTACAACAAGGAGGTGGTACCGATGCCAACCAAGGTCGATTGCACGTTGCCCTGCCACATCGTCGACCCCGATCTGTTCTTCGCGGAGTCGCCGGCTGACGTCGAGCGAGCCAAGGCCCTCTGTCTGGACTGCCCGTTGCGTCGGTCCTGCCTGGAGGATGCGCTCGAGCGGCGTGAGCCATGGGGCGTCTGGGGCGGCGAGCTCGTCGTCTCCGGCGTCGTCGTGGCGCGCAAGCGCCCACGGGGTCGGCCCCGCAAGAACGAGGTGTTCGCCGCATGAAGGCCAGCACCGCCACACAGAACTCAAGGAGCACTCTGATGATGCAGCACGTGATGTACGAAGCGCTGTCCCGCGAACGAATGCGGGATCACGAGGAGCAGGTACGACAGGCGTACCTGCGACAGATGGCGGTGGTACGCCGCCGCCAGCGCAGGGTGGACGCCGCGCGGCGGGCCCTGCACCAGCTCTCCGTCGTCTAATCGGTGAGCACCCTGAAGCAGCCCCGTGAACGGTCGGACCGTTCGCGGGGCTGCTTTCGTCTGCCCTCGGCCGCTGGCGGGTATGGAACGTCGCGTGCCCAGTAAGCAGCCGCGCCACGCAGCGATCATCCTCGCCCGAGCCGGTCTCGCGGCCCGCACCGCCTTCTATGTGCTCTTGCTCTACCTGATCGTCCGGGTCGCCGTCGCATCGCACGACTCCCGGCCGGCCAACACGCATGGCGCCTTGTCCATCGTCGCGGCCGGCGGGATCGGGATCGCACTGCTCGTCGCCGCGTCCGCCGGGTTCGCGGCGCTCGGTGTGGTCCGTCTCTGGTCGGCGATCCGCGACACGGCGGCGGACCGCTGGCCCCGAGTTCGGGCCGTGCTCGAGGGGATCTTCTACCTGATCCTCGCGTGGATTCCGACGTCCTTCGCGCTCGGCAACCATTCGACCGGCAGCGAGCATCAGCAGCAGCAGACCACCGCGGATCTGTTGCACCTCCCTGGTGGGCGCGTGATCGTGTGCGGGATCGGCATCGGCATCGTCATCGTGGCGGCGTATCAGATCTGGTCCGGGGTCGACGAGAAGTACGTCGACCGGCTGGCGATCGATGACGCCCCGCGCTGGGTGCAGGCTGTCGCGCGCGCATCGGGCAAGGTCGGCCTGCCGGCTCGAGCGTTGGTGTTCCTGCCGATCGGCGTGTTCTTCATCCTCGCGGCATTCGGCGGCGACGCCTCGCGCGCGGACGGCATCGACCACGAGCTGACCTCCTTGACCGGCAATCCCTGGGGCGACATCGTGCTCGGCCTGATCGCCCTTGGTCTGCTGGTGTTCGTGGTCTATTCGGCCCTCGAGGTTCGCTACCGGGACATCACCGCATCCTGAACTCGCTGCACTGGCTACGGTTTGACCAATGGAGCAGCTCCGCGATCGGGTCGCCGTCGTCACCGGGGCAGGGAGCGGCATCGGGCTCGCGATCACCGAGGCCTTCTGCGACGAGGGCATGCGCGTCGTCATGGCGGATATCAACGAGGACGCGGTCGCGGCGGCGGCGGCTGCATTGGTCCGCCAGGGCGCGGACGTCCATCCCGTCGTAGCCGACGTCCGCGACCCGGCGGCAGTGGATGCGCTCGGACAAGCGGTCGCGGCGCGATACGGCTCACTCCACGTCGCGGTCAACAACGCCGGAGTCGTGGCGGTCGGCCGTTCCTGGGAGATGCCGCTGGAGGATTGGCACCGGGTAATCGACGTCGACCTCTGGGGTGTGATCCATGGCATTCGGTCGTTCGTTCCGCTGATCCTCGAGTCGGGTGACGAGGGCCATGTGGTCAACACCGCGTCGATGGCTGCTGTGGTCGCAATTGCGAATCTCGGTCCATACAACGTCGCGAAGCACGGCGTGCTCGCGCTGTCCGACGTCCTTCGCGCCGAGCTCGTGCAGCTCGGCGCACCGGTCGGGGTGAGCGTCGTGATGCCGGGAATGATCAAAACCGGGATGGTGCCGATCGCATCGATGCCGCCGTCGCGAGTAGCTGTCAACGTCGTGGACGCGATCCGCCGCAACCGCGCCTACGTGTTCACCGACGATGAGTCCGCTGCTGAGGTCCAGCAGCGACTCGAGTCGATCATCGCGGCCCGCGGGGACGTGATCGCCACATACGGTCGAGGGCATGACAGCGCCGACTGATCTCGACGTGATGCGCGAGCGCGCGATCGACGTGCTGTGCGATCCATCGCTGGCGCACGTCGTCGACATGGTGGCGTACGCCGAGGGCGACTCGATCGTCGTGGCGAACTCCGGCGGCGCCGCGTCGTTGTCGCGGTCCGCGCCGGACCAGCCGGCTGACGTGCGGCACGGACGCAACCCGGTCGAGCTCCAGGACCCGCTGGCCTTCACGACGCTCGCCGAGGAGCTCGCCGACCGGTCGCCCCCGAACGAGCGCAACTCCTATCCGTGGGCCGGCGAGCGGCTCGCCTCGTTGTTCGCCGCGGCTGCCGCGCCGGATATCGCGATCGTGCATACGGGCAAGCACTTCTGGCCGGCCAAGGGTGGTCACGTCGGCGAGCACGGCTCGCTCAACGTCGTGCAGTCCCGCGCTCCGCTGCTGCTGTCGGGTGCGGCGGTGAGTGGCCGCGGCATGATTCCGGTTGCCGCGCGGGTGGTCGATGTCGCGCCTACCTTGGCGTGGCTCGCAGGTGCACCGCTTGCGACGCTCGGCGACATGGACGGTCAGGCGCTGGTCGACCTGCTGGTGCCGCGGCCGGATGGGTTCGTCATCGGGTTGTTGTGGGACGGCTGCAACTCCAACTCGCTGTACGCCCTCGCCGCTGCGGGCGAGCTGCCGAACGTCGCGCGACTGCTGTCCCGCGGCTGCGCCCTGACCGGTGGTGCGATCGCGGAGTTCCCGAGCGTGACACTCGTCAACCACACCTGCGCGCTCACCGGCGTCGGGCCGGGCCGCCACGGCATCGTCAACAACGCCTACTTCGACCGCGCGATCGCCGCGCAGCGGCTGACGAACGACGCCCGGACCTGGCACCGCTGGGCCGAGTGGTTGGCGCCAGGTGTGTCAACGGTGTTCGAACGCGTCGATGGACCCTCCGCGTGCGTCAACGAGCCGGCCGACTCGGGAGCGTCGTACTCGACGTTTCGGTTGATCCGTGAGGCCGGGAACTCCGGTGGCGCCGGCGACATGGACGACCTGCTTCCTAACCCGCACGAGGATGCCCACACGACGAAGGAGTACCTGTCGCGCAAGGACTACGCGTGGTCATCATCCGTCGACGCAGTCGGCCTGCAGCAGATGCTCGATCTGTGGCCATCGAAGTCGGAGGCGCCGAAGCTCACCTGGTGGAACACGTTGCTCACGGACACGGGCCACCACGCCGGGGGACCTCACTCCGCCGTCGCGCACGCTGCCATGCGTGACGCAGATGCGCGACTCGGGGTCTTCCTCGACCACCTCGACCGGATGGGTGCGCTCGAGGCGACGACCTTCCTGCTGACGTCGGACCACGGCTCGGAGGGCGCGGACACCGACTGTCTCGGCGACTGGGACGAGCCCCTCACCGAGGCCGGCGTGCAGTTCCGTGACGAGGCCAACGGCTTCCTCTACCTCGGCTGCTGATTTCGCATGCCGGCTCAGTGTCGAGCCGCGCGAGCGCCATGCACGGACGCTCTGACACCGAGCCGCGCGAAGGGGGTCTAAATGCAGCCGGGTTACGCCCGCTTCGTGTGGCTCGGCGAACGTGCGCGTCGCCAACTAGCCTCTGATCCATGACTACGCCTCGACTCCGCGTCGTTCAATGGACGACCGGCAACGTGTCGCGAGAGGCCGTGAAAGGCATCCTGGAGCGCCCCGAGCTCGAGCTCGTCGGCGTCTACGCGTTCAGCGAGGACAAGGTCGGCAAGGACCTCGGCGAGCTGTGCGACCTCGGCCAGACGCTCGGCGTTGCGGCGACGAATGACATCGGCGAGATCATCGGTCTGAAGCCCGACTGCGTCGTCTACGTGCCGCTTCACCCCGACGTCGACCACCTCGAGCAGCTGCTTCGCGCCGGGATCAACGTGGCCACCACCGCGCACTTCATGACGGGCCGGGCCTACGGCGAGGAGGCGCGAGCGCGCCTGGAGGCGGCGGCCGTCGAGGGTGGCGCCAGTCTGTTCGGCAGCGGGGTGAACCCCGGCTACGTCCAATACTTGGCGGCCGTGGCGACGAACGTGTGCCGGACCGCGAGCTACGTGCGAATCCTCGAGTCTTTCGACATCGGTCCCTGGGCAGGGGATGCCAACCAGGACGAGCTCGGGTGGGGCCGCCCGGCCAACTCGCCGAACCACGCAGCTGACATCGAGCACGCCACGATCCCCTTCGGCGACACGTGTGAGGCGCTCGCGGACCTGCTCGGTGTGACGATCGACGACATCCGCTGCGATGTCGAGTTCACGTACGCCACGAAGGACCTGAACATCCCGGGAAGGGATGTGCGAGCCGGCACCGTCGCGGGCATCCAGGCGCGGTGGATCGGATCGGCTGGTGGGCTCGACGCTGTCGAGACAGCGGTGCGGTGGACGATCACCTCCGACACCGAACCGCGGTGGGACATCGCGATGGCGTATGAAATCGAGGTGCGCGGGCATCCCAATGTCACGATGCGCGCAGAGGTGCTCCCGGAGTTCGGCTCGATGACGATGGACGAGATGGTCGGTGTGGGATCGGTGATCACCGCCATGCCGGTCGTCAACGCCATCCCCGCTGTCGTCGCCGCGACGCCTGGCATCGTCGGCTACCGCGACCTCCCGGGAGTCGCGACCAGACTGGTACCGGCGCCGCCACCGGCACCAGCAGATCCGATCCCGGCGCCGACCCGCCCGCACTTCACCCGGCAGTCCACCCTGCGCGAGCTGACCGACTCGCGGGTAGGTCGGCTGTTCAACCGGATGGTCATCTCACAGGCAAAGAAGACCGCGACGAACGAGCGTGAGGCGGCGATGTTCGCTGGCATGGCGGCCTACCAGAGTCTCGAGAAGATGGCGCAGATGAGCGACGGCAAGATGTCGTGGTCGATGGTCGACTCGATCGTGGACCTGGCCAACGGCCAGCCGCACCGCGTCGTCGGACGGGCAGTCATCGCCCCGTTCCGGCGTCGTAAGAACGGCAGCGCATGAGGTTTCGACCGGGGGCCCGACTCGACACCTCGCAGATCGATGATCGCCGCGGCGCTGGGGGCCGGAGGTCTGCGCTGCCGACCGGCGGGCTCGCCGTCGGTGGTGGTGGCGGGATCGTCGGCGTCATCATCACGCTGATCATCATCTTCGCGAACAGCGGCGGCGGGTCGGGCTTCACGGGTGCGAGCAACGGCGACACGGCGAGCGATCTGAGCTCGGAGTGCCAGACCGGAGCCGATGCCAACGCGCACGAGGACTGCCGAATCGTCGGTGTCGTCAACAGCGTGCAGAAGTTCTGGCGCCAGGAGTTCGCCGCTGAGCGGCGTACGTATCAGAACGCCCAGACCCGCTTCTTCTCCTCGCAGGTCGACACCGGATGCGGACCCGCGACATCAGACGTCGGCCCCTTCTACTGTCCCGCGGACAACTACGTGTATCTCGACCTCGGATTCTTCGACGATCTGCGCAGTCAGTTCGGTGCGCAGGGTGGTCCGTTCGCTGAGGCGTACGTCGTCGCACACGAGTACGGCCATCACGTGCAGGACCTGCTCGGCACCATGAACAAGGTGAAATCCGGTGTCACCGGTCCGAACAGCGGATCGGTCCGGCTCGAGCTCCAAGCCGACTGCTACGCCGGAGTGTGGGCCAACGGCGCGGTAAAGACGGGCCTGATCACGGACATCAGCTCAGCCGACATCGCCGACGGTCTCGATGCGGCGGCCGCAGTTGGCGACGACCGGATCCAGAAGGAGTTCCAAGGTCACGTGAACCCGGAGACCTGGACCCACGGCTCGTCCGCCGAACGCCAGAAGTGGTTCAAAACCGGGTACCAGACCGGGCAGCGCACCGCCTGCGACACCTTCAGCTCGACGCTCTAACCCCCGCTGCTGCGTCAGTCTGTGGTCGGGTTCTGCAACGCCGCGATCAGATCGGCCGGCAATGCCGAGCCGATGAACGAGACGCGATCGACGACCCCTGCGTAGCGGGTCCGGACCTGCTCGACGACGTCCGCAGGCGACGCGATCACGGCGAACGCGTCGACCACGTCGTCGTCGATCAGGTCGACGAGCTCTGCCCAACGTCCCGCCTTGGACAGGGTGGTCAGCTCGGGACCGAGGTCGCCCCAACCATGGAGCTCGAGCACCGGCCGGTACGACGGGGTCGACGCGTAGAACGCCAGCTGCGCGCGAATCGCCGCCACGGCGGTCGCGATCTCCTCGTCGGTGCCCGTGGCGAGGAACACGGTGGCCTTGACGACGAGATCGCTTCGACCGCGTCCCGATGACGCGCAGCCCGCTGCGAGTGCCGGCAAGGTTCGCTCCTCGATCCAGCGGGCGGTCGTGAAGGCATGGCACAGAAATCCGTCGGCGACCTCTCCCGCCACCCTGGTCATCGCGTCACCGACGCCTGCGAGATAGATCGGCGGATCGCCGTACTGGTGTCGGGTCGGCGTGAACATCGGCGGCATCAGCGTGTGCTGGTAGTACTCGCCCTCGAACGCAAGTGGTTCGCCGGTCTGCCAGCTCGCCCAGATCGCGCGCATCGCATGGATGAGCTCGCGCATCTGCGCCGCCGGCTGGTGCCACGGCATCGCGAATCGTCTGACGATGTGTGGCTTCACCTGTGAACCGAGCCCGAGGATGAAGCGGCCGCCCGAGGCACGTTGCAGGTCATGCGCGGTGTAGGCGAGGGTCATCGGCGATCGGGCGAAGGCTACCGCGATCGACGTGCCGATCGTCATCCGTTCGGTCGTCCCGGCAGCCACGGCGAGCGGCAGGAACGGGTCGCTCGAAACCTCCCCGGTGAAGGCTCCGTCGTACCCGAGCTCCTCGGCGTGCTGGGCGTCGTCGGCCGCCGTCTCGATCGAGCCGAGGTGGGTGTCGACGAGCATCAGGCCGATTAGTCCCGGCCGCGCGACGTGACGTCGGCTCGGCGGGCACCGACATCACTCGTGCCGCGCTCCCAGGTTTCCGCCAGGATGCCTTCGAGCAGGTGGGCCTCCTCGAGCGTCGCGGCACTCGCCAACCGGCGGTAGTGCAGGAGCAGGCGGCGGACGCCCACCTGGTCGTTGCTCACGATGTCCCCGGCGAGCCGGCGCGCGAATGGCAACAACTCCTCGTGGGGCACGACGTGATTCACGAGGCCCAGGCGAAGTGCTTCCTCGGCCGAGAGGAAGTTGCCGGTCAGGGAGAGCTCGACCGCCCGACGGACGCCGATCGTCTGCGCGAGCAGAACGGTCATTCCACCGCCTGGCATGACGCCAACCCGGGCATGTGTGTCGGCGAACCGCGCGCGATCAGATGCGACGAGCAGCGTGCACTGCAACGCCAGCTCGAGGCCGCCGGTCACCGCGACGCCGTTGACCGCCGCGATGATCGGTTTGTCGATCACCGGCAGGAACCGATACAACCCATCGCTGCCACGTCCCGGTCCGTCACCCACGGGGCGCTCGGTCGCCGTCGCCGCGATCTCACCGGCTACCTCCTTGAGGTCGACACCGGCGCAGAACGCCGGGTCGGATCCCGTGATGATGACGACGTCGACCGCCGGGTCGGCTCCGGCTGCCGTCGCGGCGTCCCACAGCTCGTGCGTCAACGCGCGGCTCAGTGCGTTGCGCGCCTGCGGCCGGTTGAGGGTCAGCGTCGCAATCCGGTCGTCGACCTCGACCAGCAGGTTCGACGGCGAAGCGCTTCCCATGCCTAGTTCTCGGCGAGGATGCGCGCCTTCTGCGCGGCGAACTCCTCGTCGGTCAGTGCGCCACTCGCGTGCAGCTCACCGAGCTTGGTCAGGCGCGTGATCCGATCTTCGGCCGCCGGCGGTGCGGCGGGGGGCAGGGTGCCCGGCATACCCGCCATCGCCTGCGCGGCCATTGCTTGCGCCTGCTCCATCGCCGCCTTCATCTCCGGGCTGTTCGCCTGCGCGGCCTGCATCTCACTCACCATCTTCAGCCCGTCGCGAAGTCGCTTCGCGCCCTTGAAGATCCCCACGTCGTGCTTCCTCTCGACGGTTCAGCTCATGGCTAGATGTTGGCGATTATCCGACTTCGTTCGGCCTGGTACTCCTCATCCGTCAGCACCCCGGTTGCGCGAAGCTGCTCGAGCCGACTGAGGTCGACCGTCGGGTCGGGTGGGGCGGCTTGAGCCGGCACGCCATCGGTCGCGAAGCCCAGCGCCGACAGCCGATCTGCGATCCCAGCCGGCAGGCCGGAGAAATCCAAACCGGGGCTCAACCCGGTGGCCTGACTTGCAGCATCGGCGAGGGTGAGGGCCGGCTTCTTCGCTGTGTGCTTCCACTCGACGTCGACGTCGGTCGGCTTGTCCTCCTTGATGGTGACCGCGAGCAACGGCCCGAGTCGACCGGAGCGGACGTGCATCCGCTTTTGCAGGGCGTAACGCTGGCCGTTGGTAGCGATCACCAGCAGGAGCAGCCACGCGAAGTAGCCGATCGGGTCACTCTCCAGCTGGCCGCGGTAGCTGTACCGGTCGTCGTAGTGGAACTCGTTGCCGATCATGTACGGCGACGGATCGTCGGAGTGCGCGACGACCATCGCGGTCCCCGGGATGCGACGCCGCCCGATTTTTGGCGTACCCGGCCAATCAGGGATGCTGCCGTCACCCCACGGCGCGGGTCGCGGAACGAGTGCCGGCGTGATCGCTGCTCGTGCCTTCTCGACCCGGTCCCAAGTGCCGGCCGGGTCGACGATCGCCGGGTCGCTGCGTCCGATCCGGTCCTCGATCGTCGGCACCTGGTGCCACTGGATTGCCAGTCGTGACGGGTCGCTGCGCTCGGTCATCACCGGCAGCTCGACCCCGAGCAGCGGGGCCTGCTCGCGCGTCACCATCTCCTGGTGATTGACGACGTACGGCGGGGTCCCCGGCGTCGTGACCAGGAGCTGGATCGTCGCGCTCCAGTGAGTGAAGCCGGAGTAGCCCAGGTCGGGCCCGATCACCAGAGCGGTCGCCGGCACGGGGTCGGAGAGCGACGGTGGATCGAATCCCCTAGTCAGCCAGGACATGGCCGGATCGTAGACGCGATCGACCGCTTCAGACAGCCGAACCGGTGGCTTGCCGCTACGAGGCCACCGGCATCGCGGCGCGCAACCGACCCTCGTACTCGTCGGCAAGCGATCGAAGAGCCGTGGCGCCGTCCCCGCGGTACGACGCGCCGTGCATGATCGCGAGCGTCGCCGGATTCAGGTCGGCGAGCATTCGGATGGTTGGCGCAGTCAGCGGGGTCAAGGAAGTCGAGTGGAAAGTGTCCTCGGCGGTGATCGCGGGGTCGAGCACGTCGTGCTCCGTCAGTGGCTCGACCTTGCCGAGGTGTGACATGAGATCTCCGCAGAACAACGTCTCCGTCGTCTCCTCGTACAACAGGCCGGCATCCCAGCCGTGCGGCACGTGGGGGGTGTCGATCCAGCGCACCCGCTTTCCGCCGAGATCGAGCACCTCGCCGTCGCCGAGGACGCGCGGCGGCCGATCCGCCTGGTCACCGCCGGAGATCATCACACCGAGAGTGCCGACCGCGACCTCGGCGGCGGGCGCGTGTTGCAGCCAGAGGTTCATCGCGCCCGCTTCGTCGGCTTCCCAGTGTCCGAAGCTCACCCAGCGGATCTGGTCGACTGGGCAGACCCGCTCCAGGGCCTCGGACACCAGGGGAAAGGTCGCTCGCAGTCCGGTGTGGAACAGCAGCGGCTGCTCACCGCGAATCAGGAACTGGTTGAAGGTGAACCCGCCCGGGATGTCGTCGGTGTAAGTCGAGATCCGGTAGATGTCGCTCGCAATCTCGTCGATTCGTGTCGTCATGAGGACCTCCGAGCTGTGATGAGCCATGCCGCTGTCGCGAACTCGACGCCACCGAGGGTGGCATGGTCGGTCATGATTTGTCTCAGATTGGCCATCGCGGTGGCGCGGTCGGCCTCGCTGAGGCCTTGCGTCAGGCCGCGCGTGATGCCGAACGAGGACACGAAGTCGAAGGCATCGTTGGCGTCTGAGCCGAAGATCGCGGGCTCGTTGCTGGGCGTCAGATCGATGCCGGTGAATCCGGCGCCGTCGAGCACGTGTCGGACGTGGTCGGGATCGGCCAGCCCGAATGGGCCCGGCGCCCCGAGCGGCGGCGATGGGAGGTCGCGACCGACCGCAAGAGCGCCGCGGACTGCGGTGAGCCACTCGTTCAGCTCCAATGCCCGCCAGGTCAAGATCGCCAGCCGGCCACCCGGTTGCAGCGCCTGGCCGATGTTTGTGAACGCCGCGACCGGGTCGGCGAAGAACATCGTTCCCATCGCGCTGACCGCCAGGGAGTACTCACCTGCTGGGAACTCGTGGACCTGGGCGTCACCCTGCACAAAGCTCACGTTCGGGATACCTGCCGCCGTGGCTTTGTCCCGGGCCCGCTGCAACATCTGGGATGAGAGGTCGATGCCGACAGCTGCACCCTCGCTGGCCGCGAGCGCGAAGGCTCTCGTCGCCGCCCCGGTCCCGCACCCGATGTCGAGGACCGTGTCAGTCGGTGAGACCTCGGCGGCGGACAGCAGCCGGCTCAGCTGCCGCTCGCCGATCTGCTCGTATCGGTCCGCGTGGTGGGCCCAGTGTTCGCCCTCCGGTCCGTCCCATGCAGCTGCCATCTCGGCGTTCGCGATCACCCTGACCCCCGTTTCGCCCGGTGTCATCGTTTCCATGTCATCGTCCCCCTAGGATCGTCCCCATGGGACCAAGTTGTATAGTCCGGGAGGGACTATGTCAACCGACCATGGTGAACTGACGCCGACCTCGTACGCGATCCTCGGCCTCCTCGCCCTGCGCCCGTGGACGACGTACGAGCTGGCGAAGCAGATGGACCGCGCCCTTGGTTACTTCTGGCCGCGGGCGCGCAGCAAGCTGTACGAGGAGCCCAAGAAGCTCGTGGCCCACGGGTACGCGCGGGCGACCTCTGAGTCAACCGGTCGTCGACCCCGAACGATGTACTCGATCACGGCCAAGGGGCGTCGTGCCTTGGCGCAATGGGTCCCGATGCCGGGCAGCGGACCGGTGCTGGAGTTCGAGCAGCTGATCAGAGTCTTCTTCGCCGAGCACGGGTCGAAGGCGGACCTGCTGCGAAGTCTCGATGAGGTCCGACGCTGGGCTGAAGACCGCGGCGAGGCCAGCGTCGGCATTCCCGAGGCTTACCTGGCAGGAACCGGCGCTTTCCCCGAGCGGCTGCCTTGGCTGATCCTGACGGGCAAGTTCCTCCACGACTTCGAGCAGATGATCGATCGGTGGGCGGAGTGGGCCATCGACACCGTGGAGTCGTGGCCGGATGACCTCGCCTCCGCCGAGCCGGACTGGCAGACGCTTCGCGAGATGGCTGCAGCGGAGCGGACGCTTGCTGACCGCGCCGCTGCCCGACGCGCCGAGGGCGACTGAGGATTCGACCCACGGACCGCCGCATGATCGGATTGCGGAATGCGACGCTCACGCTTCCTTCTCTTGCCCCTCGCGATCGCCGTGCTCGGAGGTGCCGGTATGCCGGGCTCCGTGGCGGGAGCGGCTGCCCATCACAAGACTCCTGCGACCAAAGCCATCGTCATCCGGCCGGTGACGGCAGCAGGCAAGGCGGCGTCGGGATTCCAGGTCAAGAAAGAGAAGGGTGCCATCGACTGCAAGTACGCCGGTCCCTCGATCGGTGCGGTGGACCCCGACATCGACGAGTGCAGTCCGGCAGCGGCGTACGCCATCGCCTGCTGGAAGGCGGCCAAGGCGCATCACACGCTCTGCACGAGGAACCCGAAGAGCCATCGGCTGTATCGGTTCCCGCTCACGTCGTCGTTCAAGTCGACGGCACCGCTGAAGGCCAAGCAACGCGCACCTCTGCGACTCAAGCTGACCAGCGGGACCAGGTGCGACATCCGAATCGGTGGTGCCGGCGCGGTGCTCGAGGTGCACCCGAAGTGGTCCGCGACCTACTACTGCGGTGCGCACGCCGTGTGGGCCTCCCCGCACGCCAACCACTACGGCATCAACGAGAAGGCGGCCAGCTGGACCGTTCATCTCGGTAGGGCAGACGGCACCGGCCGCCTCAAGATTCGTCACATCGCCAAGGGGTACTTCGTCGGAACTGCCTGAGGCGGCTGCGTCTCGGCGAGGCAGGATCCGGCCCCCGATGCGGCGAAAGAGGTAGGCAGCGCGTCACGATGTCTCGCGCCCAGAAGGAGATCAGAATCGTGCGTAGTCGTCGTTCCGCCCTGCACCTCGCCCTTGTCGGATTGCTGACCGCTGGATCGTTCGTTGCGGTGGGTGGCGCAACGGCCGCCGCGCCACATGCGAAGGCAGCCAAGCCGAAGCTCTCGGTTCGTGGCAGCGCCCGCGAGGTGCTCGTAACCGGTGTCGCGCCCAAGGCGAAGCTGGCGTTGCTGGCGAAGTCCGGCGAACGGGTGGCGGCGCAGCCGGCGAACAGCTTGGGCGGTGCGGTATTCTACCACGTCAGGCCCGGCCACGGTTACCGCGTCAAGGTGGTGGCAACCGGCAAGACCTCCAAGGCCGTCACCGTTCACACCAATCGGTCCAAGCCCTGGGACCCGGAGATCTACAAGCAGAAGATCCCTTACAAGGGCTACGGCTACATGAAGATGCGCGACGGCACGAAGCTTGCGTACGCCGTCCACCCCCCGACCCAACCCGCCAGCCTCGGGACACCTCCGGTCACGCTGCCGGTGGGGATCCCGGACTACGCCCCGCCGTACCCGACGCTGATCGAGTACGCCGGCTACGGGTACGCCCAGCCCAAGGGGCCGGAGAGCGGCATCGCCGTGCTCGCGAACCTCATGGGCTTCGCGGTCGTCGACGTCAACATGCGCGGCACGGGCTGCTCCGGCGGCGCGTACAACTTCTTCGAGCCGCTGCAGAACCTCGACGGGTACGACATCGTCGAGACGGTCGCGCACCAGCCGTGGGTGAAGGGCCACAAGGTCGGCATGATGGGGATCTCCTTCGGTGCCATCAGCCAGCTGTTCACCGCGCAGACTCATCCGCCCTCCCTCGAGGCGATCGCACCGCTGTCGACCATCGACGCGACCGCGACCACGCTGTATCCGGGCGGTGTCCTCAACGACGGCTTTGCGGTCGCGTGGGCGAACGAGCGCCAGCAGAACGCCGAGCCTGGGACCGGCCCGCATCGAGGCCAGCGGTGGGCGTGGGACCGGATCAAGGCAGGGGACAAGACCTGCGAGGCGAACCAGGTGCTGCACGGCGACGCGCACAGCCTCCCGAAGAAGATCGCCCGCAACTCTCACTACCGGCCGAAGGTCGCGGACCCGCTCGACCCGATCAGCTTCGTGCACAAGATCCACGTGCCGGTGTTCATGGCCTGCCAATTCGAGGATGAGCAGACCGGTGGCCACTGCCCCGACCTGGCACAGCACTTCACCGGCACGAAGCAGAAGTGGTTCACGTTCACCAACGGGGCTCACATCGACTCGCTCGATCCGGAGACCTACAACCGCTGGTACGACTTCCTCAACCTCTTC
>JAFAZI010000178.1 GCA_019239875.1 Frankiaceae bacterium | reverse complement strand
ACAGCACCTACACGAGCACCGAGTCCGACCTGGTCGGCGAGGGCTTCAACCCGAGCACCAACGTGGGCTCGCACGTCCCGACCGGCTCCGGCGCGAACAGCTACTCGCTGAGCGTCTGCTCGCAGTCCGGCAGCACGTGGACCTACGACAGCGGCACGGGCGCGATCACCAAGGGCGGGTCCTGCACCTTCACCGCTGGCACCTGATCAACCGCTTCAACGACGAAGGGCCCGGGCGTTCGCCCGGGCCCTTCGGTCTTCCCCGCTGCGGGCGGTGGCCGCTACGGCATTCGGCGGAACGTCGATGGCTTGGCCGGGTCGGGTTCAAGTCCACTTGTGAATAGTCCGAAGTAGTCATCATGACGAGCCGGGGTAGGCATCACGAGACCGTCGGGGAGCGCACGGAATCGGGCTTCACGCTGATCGAGCTGCTCGTCGTGATCATCATCATCGGCATCCTCGCGGCAATCGCCATCCCGGTCTTCCTCCACCAGCGGCAGAAGGCCGGCGACGCCGCGGCCAAGAACGACATGCGCAACCTGGCCGGTTTCGAGGAGATCTACCTGCTCGACGCTGACTCCTACGGCACGATCGCTCAGATCCAGGCCCTCGAGCCGCACGTGAACGTCTCCCACGACGACACGCTGTCCGTCGTGCGTTACAACGGAGCGAGTGGTTTCTGCCTCTCGGCGCATGTCCTGTCCTCGAACGACACCTGGTACTACGACAGCCAGGGCGGCGGCCTGCAGCCGAAGGGGACCACCGACTGCCCGGTGACGAGGACCGGCACGCCAGGCGACTCCCTCAGCGGCTGAAAAAGTTTGCGGTCCGATGTGTCTTCATAACTCGCACAAATCTGCCGAGAAACGCTACGTGGGCCCGTTGATGTCGCGTGTGAAGAGACGAGTCGGTGCCGGCGACTCCGGTTTCTCGATGATCGAGATCGTCATGGCGCTGTTGATCATCGCCATCGTGACGACCGGCGCCCTGGCGTTCTTCATCAACAACTTGCGAAGCGTCAACGGTCAGACCCAGCGTCAGCAAGCCGTCAACCTGGCCAACCAGCAGCTCGAGACTGTGCAGTCGCTGCCGGTCGCCAGCCTCGTGACCGGCCGCACCCAGTCCGCCGTCAATGCGCTCTACGCGACTGCAGCCGCGACGCGACTGCGGATCTCCAGCCAGGACGATGTCAGCTCGTCGAGCAACTACGACGCCAGTGGCGTGACCGTCCCGACGGTGCCGACCTCGTTCAACAAGATCGTTGGCGGGCAGACCTACACGGTCTACACGTTCATCGACGCGTGCTACTTCGCGGTCGACTCCGGGCTGTGCGGGCCGACGTCGGGTAGCGCTACGACTCAGGAGTATCGGGTCTCGGTCGACGTCGCCTGGACGTCGACCGGAAACTGCACGACCGGCTGTGACTACTCGACCAGCACGCTGATCGACCCGAGCACGAACCCGACGTTCAACACGAACATCTCGGCACCCGCGGGCAACTACGACCAGGTCGGCAGCGACAGCAGCCCGGGGATCAACCCGAAGGTCAACGCCGACAACTCGCTCACCGACAGCTGTGGTGGCGGCGTCAACGGGACCAAGATCGTGGTGACGGGCACGAACTTCAAGAGCAACATCCGGGTGTGGATCTCCAGTGGCGGGGGCACGATCCCGGCCAGCTCGGTCACCCAGCCGATCGCGGGCGAGGTGGACTTCTGCTACCAGACCCCCGAGACGCCCGGCAGCTACACGATCTCGATCATCAACACCGACGGCGGTCACTTCCAGCTGCCCATCACGGTCATCCCGGACGTCATCTCGGCGACCGGCTGGGACCCGGTCAACAAGAAGCTGACCCTCACTGGCGCCGGCTTCCAGACCGGCATGGTGTTCACCGCCTCCGGTGGCGCGACGTTCACCGGAACCGCCAACCAGAACTACAACAACACGAGCACCGCCGACTCCGTCAAGCTGACCGGCTACGTCGGCACCAAGGACGGCAACAGCACCACGATCACCGCGACAACGGCCGACGGCAACTACGCCGGCACGTTCACCATCAAGGCGCCGACGTTGGCCTGCAACGTGAGCCCGTGCACCGTGGCCTCAGGATGGACTCGCACCAACGTCCAGCTTTCCGGCAGCGGCTTCGTGTCGGGCAACACCACGGCGGTCGGTGTCGCCAACGGCAGCGTGAGCAACTTCTCCGTCAGCTCGGCGACCGCAGCGACGATCGACGCGGCCGCGTCGGGTGCGCCCGGTCAGAGCCAGACCTTCTACGTGTACAACGCCGACGGTGGGTTCACGAGCAACGCCTCGCTGACCATCACGACACCGATGTCAATCACGTCGGCATCGCCTGCAACGGTCACGAAGGCGACGGCGACAACCATCACCGTCACAGGCGCAAACTTCGCGAGTGGTATCAGCGCGGTCACCGTGGCCAATGGCACCGTCTCCTCGGTGACGTTCACCAGCTCGACGTCGATCAAGCTCAACGGCCTCACCTCCACCGGAACCAGCCCCGTGACTGTCACGCTGAAGAACCTGGACGGCAGCCAGGCGAGTTTGGTGATCAACGTCCCGTCGATCACCGGGCTCACCGGTACACCCAACCCGCCGGTGCACAGCAGCTCCTCCCAGAGCTGGACCGTCACCGGTGCGAACTTCCAGAGCGGTGCAACCGTGGTCATCAAGGAGAACACCGTCGCGCTGCCAGTCAGCAACGTCGTATTCGTCAACTCCGGCAAGATCACCTTCACCGCGACACCGCAGAGCAACACCGGTAACCGGAACTTCGTGGTCACCGTGACGAACCCCGCGCCGGACAACAGTGTTGCGACGAGCAGCACGTTCACGATCTCGGTGGCGTGATGCTGGCTGAACTGCGTGCACGGCGCGCCGACCGGGACGCAGGGTTCTCCCTGCTCGAGCTGATCGTCGTCACGTCGATCTTCGGCGTCATCATGGCCGTGATCACTGCCTCGGTCGTGCAGATGATGAAGCAGTCGACCAAGGAGTCCGGTACGGCGGACAACCTCGACAACGCGCGAAAGGTCATTCAGACCCTCGATCGCACGGCGCGCTACGCGAACAACATCAACACGCCGGGGATTGCCGCCGACGGCAACTACTACGTCGAGTACCGCGTGGGAAACACCGGCCAGCAGCAGACCTGCTACCAGTGGCGATACATGCCATCCACGCACCAGGTGCAGTACCGCACCTGGCTGCCGCCGCTCGCGGGCGTGGGCGCTGTCACGGCGACGTCGTGGACGATTGTCGGCAACGGGATCTACCAGACCGGGGCCACGGCGCCGTGGTCCATCACGGCGTCGAACGCCGCCAACGTGCATGAGCAACTCGCCGTCGTGTTCAGCTCCAAGCACGGCGCGCCGAGCACGACGACCTCGAACCAGGTCACCATCACCGGAATCAACACCGCGTCGTCGAGCCCCCTGGCGTCGATCTGCAACGAAGTGGGACGGCCATGATTCGCACCATTTCCCGTCGGCTGGCTGCCCGTGCCACAGGTCGCGACGACAGCGGCTTCGCGATGATCTTCACGATCCTGCTGACCGTCATCATCGTCGCGGTGAGCATCGCGGTCGCGGGCATCTTGCTGAGTCAGACCAAGCCGGGCCTGTTCTCGAAGAAGAACACGCGCACGATCGACGCCGCCTCGGCAGGGATGCAGGCGGCGCTGGGGCAGCTCCGCAACACCGTCACCAACGGTGGCGGCGATCTCACAAAGCTGCCGTGCTCAGACCCCGTCGACGCGGGCGGGGTGCAGATCCAGACGGGTAGTCCCGTCCAGACGGGGTCGGTGCCCGGTGACGAACTCGACGGCACCGTGCTCGACAACGGTCGCGCGGCGGACACCGCGACGTATCGCACGGTGATCGTGTACTTCCAGACGGACCCGACGTCGCACGAGAACGACTCGACGCTCTCGTGGTGGACGAACAACGCGATCCCGTGCAAGGCAGGGATCGTCAAGTACGTCCCGTCATATGCCTTCATCCAGTCCTACGGGGTCGGTCAAGGGCTGCCGGGGCTGGCCTCGAGCCACACCGGTAACCGGACCGAGCACGGCATCTACCAGTTCCAGGCGACCAACGGCAACACGCAGGGCGGCCGCATGCCGGAGTACATCTCCGGAAGCCAGGACACCATCTGCATGGATACGGGAACCGGCGACAACACGCCGCCGGCTGGCACCGTCCCCCACATGAAGGCATGCCAGGCGCTCGGCACGAAGTCGCAGACGTGGCTGTACCGCAACGACCTCTCGATCATGTGGGGCGGTGATGTGACCGCGAACCTGTGCATCCAGAACGTGAGCGGCTCGCCGCAGCTCCAGACCTGCACGACGCCGGCCCCGCCGGACCCGACCTCAGGCAATGCGTCGACGTACCCGTTCCTCTCGGCCACTCAGCAGAACCAGGAGTGGGCCTTCAACGACAACGGTCACCTCGCCGCGCCCAAGGCGCCGTTCACCGGGTCGACCGGTGGTGACGTCGAAGAGGGAAACAGCGGTGGACTCTGCCTCATGCCAGGCACGACCGACGCCAGCACTCCCGCGAGCACGAGCGGTGCCGGTGCCGCGGTGCTGATCGCCGCCTGTGACGCAGCGACCACGGGTGACACGGCGTGGAACCCGGACCCGCAGACCGGTGCCGGCAAGTCGGGCGGCAACATCTCCGGCGTCCCGGGTTCACCCACCCAGCAGTACGTGAACTACGCAGAGTTCGGTCGCTGCCTCGACATCACCGGACAGAATGTCGGGGCCGATCACCTGATCGACTACCCGTGCAAGCAGGCCCCGAACTCCTGCCTGCTGACGTGGAACCAGGTGTGGTACTACACCGCGGTCTCCGGTGGCTACGGCACGATGTCCGTACGCTACGCGGGCGGTCGCAAGGCTTGCGACACCACCAGCTACACGAACTACTGCCTGACGGCGCCCAGCTCCGGGAACTACATCACGGTGTCGCCCTGCGCGGCGACGCCAGGGGCGAACCAGCTGTGGAACCCGACGGGCAAGATCATCGGCAACTACCCGAACTCCTACCTGCTGATCAGCAAGCTGAACGGGCAGTGCATGGCGGCCGACCCGTCGGTCCAACCGACCTTTGGATCGTCCACCATCGTCACGACCTCGTGCAGCGACCCGCAGGTGCCGTCGGCTGCTGGCGCGACGATCAACCCACTGCTCTTGAAGTGGAATGCGCCGGCCAACGTTCCAACTCCTGGACTGCGCGACATCCAGGAAGACAACGGCTCCGACACCCACTGACGTGCGGAGGCACCTGCCCGCGCTTCGGTAACCTGCCCCCATGGCTGCCGTCGTTGCTGTCGTCGGCCTGCTCGGCCTAGCGATCGGCTCCTTCCTCAACGTCGTGATCTGGCGGGTTCCGCGCGACGAGTCGGTGGTGCATCCGGGCTCCCATTGCCCGAATTGCGACACCGAGATCGGTGCCCGCGACAACATCCCGGTGCTGTCGTGGCTGCTGTTGCGAGGGAAATGTCGGCATTGTGGCAACCCGATCTCGATTCGGTATCCGTTGGTCGAGCTCGGTACGGCGGGTCTGTTCGTCGCGTTCGCGATCCACTTCGGGATTCACGCGGTACTTCCGGCGTACCTCTATCTGGCCGCGGTCGGCGTCGCGCTCGCGATGATCGACATCGACCTGCAGCGTCTCCCGGACGTGCTGACGTTGCCGTCGTACCCCATCGGGGCCGGCCTGCTCGCCATCGCAGCCGGCGTCGACGGCGAATGGCGCGCGTTCCTCCGCGCTGTCATCGGAATGGCCGCGCTGTGGCTCTTCTACGCGCTGACGTCGTTCTTGTACCCCGCGGGCATGGGTTGGGGCGATGTGAAGCTCTCCGGCGTCCTGGGGCTGTATCTGGGGTGGCTGGGGTGGGGGCAGCTCGTCGTGGGTGCGTTCGGCGCGTTCGCGGTCGGTGCGGTCGTCAGTGTCGGCATCGTCGTGTTCAAAGACGGCGGACGGAAGACGAAGGTCCCGTTCGGTCCGTTCATGCTCATCGGGGTCCTGATCGGGATCTACGCGGGCCACCCGATCGCCCAGGCGTACACGAACGGCTTTCTCAACTAGCCGGATTGGTGCACTAGTTCTCGCGTAGTGCGCCACTCGGCGTAATTCAGAGCCTCCCTTGTGCTTAAGGAAGCCCCGATCTCGACCGATCTGGTCTCTGACAGGCAATCCCGTGGCGCACCGCCTCGGGGTGCGCGGGTACGGGAGGACGAACCAGTGGCAGGACGGACTGCGGTTGGTCTCGACATCGGCACGTCCGGTGTCCGAGCGGCCGAACTTGCGTTTGGCAAGGGACCGGCGACGCTTCAGCGATTCGGCCAGGTGGCGCTCCCAGTGGGAGCGGTACGCGACGGTGAGGTTGCGGATCCGCAACTCGTAGCCGACGCGATCAAGCACCTGTGGTCGACGGCGAAGTTCTCGAGCAAGCGAGTGGTGCTCGGCGTCGCCAACCAGAAGGTCATCGTGCGGCAGGTCGACCTGCCGTGGATGCCCAGCGATGAGCTCCGCAAGTCGCTGCCGCTCCAGGTGCAGGACTTCATCCCGATCCCTGTCGAGCAGGCGATCCTCGACTTCCACGCGATCGAGGAGGTGCAGGACGGTGCTGGCAGCCGTGCCCTGCGCGTCCTCCTCGTGGCCGCCGCCCGAGACATGGTCCAAGGTGCGCTCGAAGCCGTGAAGAAGGCGGGCCTCACGCCCGTCCAGGTGGACCTCACGCCGTTCGCGGTGCTGCGGTCGCTGGGCCGGGTCGACGAGGTCGGCGCGGCGACTAGTGGCAGCAACGGCGGCGCCGAGGCGCTCGTCGACGTCGGCGCCAAGGTCACCAACATCGTGATCCACCAGAACGGCATCCCTCGCTTCGTCCGAATCCTGCTGATGGGTGGCGACAACATCACCGATGCCGTCAGCGAGCGCCTGGGCGTTCCGTTCGAGCAAGCGGTTGGTGTCAAGCAGCAGCTCGGTATGGCGCCGGTCCGCGGCGAGGTCACGAGTGACCACCCTGCGGCTCGGGTCATCGAGTCCTCCGCCGGCTCCTTCGTCGAGGAGGTCCGCGGTTCGCTGGACTACTACCTCGCGCAGGCCGCGTCGGTGCCGCTGCACCGCGTCGTACTTTCCGGCGGCGGCGCTCGCCTCGCCGGTCTGGGTCAGCGGCTCGCCGCCGCGACCCGCCTCCCGGTCGAGCCAGGTGCCGCGACTGCGGCGCTGCGGGTCGGCAAGACCGGTCTTTCCGCTGACCAGTTGAGCTACGTCGAGCCTCAGATCGCTGTTCCGGTCGGGCTCGCGATGGGGGTGGCCTCGTGAGCACGCAGACCGTCCAGACGGCTGGCGTCGCGGCAATGCCGCGCGTCAACCTCATGCCGCCGGAGATCGCGGAGGCCGAGCGCTTCCGCCGGCTCCAGCTGGCCATGGGTGGCGCCGTCGTGCTCTCCGCGGTCGTGGTCGGCTTCCTCTACCACAACGCGAAGAGCGGCATCTCCTCCGCGCAGGCTGAGCTTGCCACCGCGCAGCAGCAGCAGACCTCGCTGAACGCCAAGCTCCAGGACCTCTCGAGCGTGAGCCAGACCTACGACTCGGTCCACGCGAAGCAGGTGCTGCTCCAGCAGGCGATGGGCCAGGAGGTCCGCTGGTCCTACGTCCTGAACGACCTGTCGTTCCGGATCCCGAGCAACGTCTGGCTGACCGCTGTTCAGGCAGAGGAGACCGCGGCCGATCCGGCCGCCACGCTCCAGCCGGGCGGCACACCTGGCGCGATCGGCTCCGTGTTGTTCAACGTCACGGCCTACAAGCACAACGACGTCGCGACCTGGCTCGACTCGCTGGCGAAGGAGAAGGGTTTTGCGAACCCCTCGTTCAGCAGCTCGAACGAGACGGTGATCGGCACGCGCGGCGTGGTTTCCGCTACGACGTCGACCGATCTGACCTCCGACGCACTGTCGAACCGATACACCCCGAAGGCGGGCAGCTGACATGACGAAGATGCGTCAATGGTCGATCCTGACGGTCGTCGCCGTCGTGATCGTCTTCGCCGCAGGCTGGTTCCTGATGGTCAAGCCGCAGAAGACCAAGCAGGCCGACCTTCACACCCAGGCCGACTCCCAGGTGGCGTCCAACCAGCGACTGCTCGCCGAGATCGCGGCGCTGCAGGCCCAGGAGAAGAACCTCCCGCAGCAGCAGGCGGCACTCCGCAAGTTCAGCACCCAGGTGCCGGACGCCGCGTCGGAGCCGACGATCATCCGCCAGCTCTCTGCTGCCGCCAACGGCGCCGGCATCGACCTGGTCTCGATGACGCCCGGTGCAGCGGTCGCCCTCGCGCCGACCACGGCCACGGGAACGGCAGCTACCGGCTCATCGACCGTGCCGGGCGCAACCTCGCTGACCACCTCGACCGGCGGCTCGCTCATGCAGCTGCCGATCTCGATCGCGATCACCGGCACCTACCCGAACGTCG
>JAFAZI010000099.1 GCA_019239875.1 Frankiaceae bacterium | reverse complement strand
ACTGGTTCAACCACCGACGGCTGCACAGCAGCCTCGACATGCAAACCCCCGCAGAGTTCGAGCGGGACTACTACGCTGCCCACAACCCCGTGGTCAGCCCCAAATGAGAGCGGCGGAAAACCCGCGCCGGTTCATGGGATTGGGCGGCGCCCACGCTGTCAGGAAGCATCGACGGCGCGGCGCTCACACCTTGGTGTCCGTCACCATGTCGGCACAAAAACCTCGCCACTCGTCAGCGTCGTCGAGGCCGAAGACGCCCACAGCGTCCGGCGGGATGATCGGCGCCCTCGCCGGACAAGCCAGCTGAACCCCCGCCCACGATTATCAAGACAGACGCGAGCTAGAGGTCGACCCACTCCCCGAGCTCGCTGAGATCCCGCCTCTGCAAGAAGGCCAGCACGATGCTCCAGGCGCGGTCGACGCTTAACCCTGCCTTGCCGGAAAAGTCTGCGGCGTCATCCATTATAGGCACCTCAATCAGTTCTGTTGGACTTGACCCGTCGCCCTTCAGAATTGATGTCGCCCCTAACTCATCGAACATTTGCACGACCGCGATCGACCCACGAAACCCTACCGTCAGGCGCGGAGAATCCTCGATGCGCTTCACTTCAAGGTAGCCCTCGCCGCGAGCCCTTAACTCGGCGAAGCGACTGGCCAGGACGTCGATGCTCGAGCGCCTCGCGATCGGATCGAATCGACCCGATTCGGGCAACGTCGCCGTCCACATCGCATCGCGCGGAATCGGCACGCCGTCCGAATGATCGTTTACCACGGCGAGGGCTTCGGATTGGCAGCATTGCCCAGGAACGTTCGCCCGTTGAACCACCATTGGGTCGGAACGGTACCTAGCGGTGGCCTGACCATTAACTGAGCTCCCTCCGGAAGCAGGGTGGGCACCTGCGAGGTGCAGTAGCTGCAGATTCCGTTCGGGTTGTCGATCAGCAACTCCGCCGACGAGACGCCCCGCTCCCGCATGATCAACGCAGCCTGTCCCTCCACATGACCACTCGCGGCGTAGTTCGGCAAGGACGACTTGCGCGATACCAAAGGCATCAGGTCACCGTCGATGTTGAGGACGCCCGCGGTCTTACCCGCCTGACGAATCGAGCCGAGAAGCGCCTGGGCGTCGGCATTGGTTGCGGCGCCTCCCGCCACCCCTCGGATGGCTCCACCGCCTTTGACTATGCCGAAGGTGAGGCCGCCGATGAGGGCGCCTTTGCCGGCGCAGTTGGCGGTGCTGTCGCCGTTGCAGGTCAGGGCTCCGCCTCCTGCGCCCGCGGCGCCGGCGGCCAGCAGAGCGCAGGTGGCGCCGGCGGTTTCGGGGCAGGCGAATGCGGCGGCGACACCGATCGCGATTGCGCCGAGGCCTTTGCCACAGGTTCCCCAATGCCCGCTCGCGCACGAGGAAGCGAGGTTCTTCGCGCCGTTGTAAACGCCGGTCGCGGTGCTGGCGATGTCGTGGCCGGCCTGGGACAGGTTCGACCCGATGCAGCTCCAGCAGCCACTCCAGCTGTTGACCTGGCTCATCAGGTCGTGAACGATCTGCTCTTCCCGCTGCTGCTCCTCGTATTTGAGCTCCCAGACGATCTGCGCGTATGTCGGAGCGACCGCCCCGTGTGCCGCCGGCTTGGCGCCGGTGTCCGCCGCCTGGTAGTGGCCGGTGGGGTCGTCGTAGTTGATCGGGTCGCCGTTGACGTAGGTGTACGTGTTCGCTGTGAGCGGGTCGACGCCGATCGATTGGTCGTCGGATCCGTCGCCAGGTCCGTAACTGTCGGCCGTGGTGAACGCGTCAAGGGTCGGGTTGTAGGTACGGGCGCCATCCTGGTAGTTGCCGGTGTTGGCGTCGCGTCGGTTAGCCCCGTAGTAGAGCGTGCCGACGTAAGCGGGGCAGCTTGCTGGGGGCGCCGGAACACCGGCAGCGGGTGGCAGAAGCGTGCCGAAGGGGTCGTAGCGCGGGTTGCACAGCGCTAGGTGTGTTGTCGCATCGGTGACAGCACCGATGTTGCCTGCGCCGTCGTCGGTGAGGTACTGGGTGATGTTTCCGCTGTTGGTGTCATCGGCGATGGCAAGCGGGGCGTCGGTGGGGCTGAGCAGGTAGTTGATCGCCCCGTGGGCCGTGCCTTGGCTGCGGGAGTCGGTCAGAAGGCTCGACGATGTCCCGTCATAGAGGTATTTGCTGGTGTTGCTGTTCTTGGTCGAGCTGGCTTGGCGGGACAGTCCATCGTAGGCGTAGGTGGTGCCGACGCTGGTGGTGCAGCTGGTGTCGCTTGCCGCTCCGACGAGTTCGGTTTGGTCGAACCCGTCGTAGCAGTAGTTGTTCACGCCATCGTTTGTCAGCCGGCCGGCGGCGTCATAGGCAACGCTCGTGGCGCCGATGGTCTTGATGGTGTCGTCGAGGTTGTAGTTCGTCGTCGTGCTGGATCCGGTGAGGTTTGACCCAGTGCCTTGGCAGCCATTCTCTTCGCCGACGTTGCCGAAGGCGGTCCGGTTGCCGTCGGCGTCCCACGTGATGTTTCGGGTGCTGGCGGTGGCGCTGCCGTCGTCGAACTGGCAGATCCGTCCTTGCGGGTCGTAGCTGAAGGTGTACAGCTTGCCCCCGGCGCGTTGGTCGTTCTGCGTCTTGATCCGGTCAAGGCCGTCATAGGAGTAGGCGAACTTTTGCAGCGTGTTGACACCAGACGTGAGGGTGGTGTCTTTGAGCATCTCGCTGTCGTAGTTAGTCGCGGCGTTATTCGCGCCCGTGTAGTAGTTGTTGTGGAGCGCTTCGCCGTCTGGGTAGGTGGCGTCGGTGAGCAGTCCAGCGCTGTCGTAGTTGAAGCTCCAGTGGCCGGATGCCTGGTTCGTATCGGCGGCGGTTGGCAGGCCCGAGGGACCGTTGGTGAAATGGATCCACTGGTTGCGCGTCGCGCCGATCTGCGAGGTGCGCATGGTGACGGAGCCGGAGCCGTCGTAGCGCAAGTAGTCGGCGTTCGGTCCCTCGTCGGTTTCCGCGAGCAGGGAGTCCAGCGTGTAGTAGTTGGTGATGCTGGATCCGTAGGAGCCGCTGCCGCCGCCGTAGTTCGCGCTGTCGTTCACGGTGCTTTGGTTGCCGGCTTCGTCGTACCCAAAGGAGACGGTGCCCGACCCATTGGCAAAGGTGTCTGGCGTGCCGGTGGTAGTCGTGTTGCCGGCGGCGCTCGGGTCACGTCCGGTCTGTGATGCGGGCTCGTCGGTCGGATAGTAGGTGAACTGCAGGTTGCCGCCGGCGCCGAGCGAGCCATCGGCAATGGCCTGCTTCTCCTTGCGGCCGGCGGGGTCGTAGGTATAGCTGGTCGTGCGGCTATCGGAGGTCGTCACGGACCGGGCGCTCGTGGCGAGCAGGTTGTCAGCCGTGTAGGTGTTGACGGTGGTCGGGCTGGCGGGAGGCGGGCTGCCCTTCGGGCTGTAGATCTTGGTCGGGTTGCCGTTGAGGTCGTAGTCGTAGGTAGTGGTGTCGCCGTTCATTGATCGGGAGGTGTTGGTGCTGGTCTGGGTGGTGCCGTCGCTGTTGATCGCGGTGGTGGTGACCTGCCACGAGCCGCCGCCGTCGCTGCCACCGATGTTCGGCCATCCGCCAGTGTTGGACACCAGGCCTGCGCTGGTGATCGTGGCGCCGTTCGCGTCGTAGGCGGTGATGGCGTGGTGCAGCAGCTTGGCCGGCGCGATGGCGTTTGGATCGGCGTCGGCGACGTCGTACGGCAGCTCGTTGCCGGTGTACTTGGTCCAAGTGGTCTTGGTATCTGGGTCGACGGTCTTGACCGGTTGTGCATCGCCGTCATAGTAGGTCGTGGTTGTGCTGCTACCGGTTCCGGTCGGGCTTGGTGTCGCGGTGGAGGAGAGCAGGTCGTCGTAGGTGTAGGTGTAGGAGACGGTCGGCTGCTGGCCGCCGGAAACCTGGGTCGGAAGCAGTATGGTCCACCGATTGCCGTTGCGGTCGTAGGTGACGTCCGTCTCACATACCGACGTCGTCGGCGAGGTAGGAAATGCTTTGTAGACGTCGCTGCCAGTGGGTGCATTGGAGGTGGGGCACTGAGAGCCCTCGGGCTGCGACTGGTGGGCCAATGTGCTGTCGGCTCGAGGCGAGAGGATCTTGGTGGGGTGGTGGTTCCCGTCATACCGGATGATGACCGAGTAATCCGGATCCGGTCCGTTCGAGTCGGTCCGTGTCGCCGGGGCCTTGAGCGCGTTGGCCCGGGCATAGGCGCGCGGGTCGAACTGCTGGATCAGGTTTCCTCCGGCGTCGTAATAGTAGCCGGTGCGCAGATCCTGCTGGTTCGCCTTGTCAGCGAGATACGTGGAGAACGGATCGGCGCTGGTGGCACCTGCGATTGTTGCGACCACGCGGTGGTCGAGGTCGTACATCGTGTCGCTACGGCGGGAGAGGTTACCGCCCGCGCTGCTCGCGGAGTCACCCTTCGGCGCCTCGACACTTTCGACGTCGCCGGAGTCGTTGTAGTGCGTCACGGTGTACGCGGACTGGGTGGCGGTACGCGTGCAGTCTGACGGTACAGCTGGTAACCCGCTTGTCAGGCGTGGCATTGACTGACAGACCTTACGGTCGAGCGAGTCATAGGTGTACTTCATCGCGACGTGGCTGGCCTGGTTCGGCGCGACGCCCGCGGTCCCGGCAGGGTCGAGGACGTTTACGGTGTTGCCGTCGGCGTCGTAGGTCGACGTGGTCGTTAGGGCTTTGGTGCCGCTGGGCACCGTGGTTCCGTCGGGGGTCGCCGGCGACCCTGGTGCCCGGTACTTGCTGACGCTCGTTGTCTCGTCGGCGTTGCCGTATGTACTGGTAGACCCGTAGAGCGGGACGTTGTTCGAGCATGCGCCAGTCAGCGTGTCGAGCTTGGCTGAGGTCGATGGCGCAGAGGTGCCCGGCGTGCTGTTATCCGCGGCCTTTGCATTGCCGCCGTTCGGGTCGAAGTCGCGCGGGGTGCAGGTCTTGGTGATGTTCCCGTCCTGGTCATAGACCCAAGCGCTATTCAAGTAATCCGCTCCGGTCGGAGTGGCGCTTCGGGTGCCCTGGCTATTGAGATCGGCCTGGTTCAATGCACTGGTCGGCTGGCCGTACGACACAGACCGGGCGATCTTGCGACCAGCGGCGTCGTAGAACGAGTAGACGACGTGATTGTTGCCGTCGATAGTTTCGACTGGCTCACCGAATCCGTCGTAGACAGTGACGGTCTGGCAGTCGTAGAGAGCGTCGTAACCGCCGATGCCCTGGGAGCATTTGTCACCCTTGAATGGCGCCGGAAGGTTCGCGCCAGCGTCGCCGTTCGCTAGGCGCGGGGTGACGGTCTGGATGGGCAGGTCAAGCGCGTTGTAAACGATGTGAGTGCTGAAACCCGGCGAGTTCCCAGTGGTGATCGCGACCCCACTCTGCCCGTTAGGAGAGGTGATCGTGATCGGATTCCCGTCACCGTCGTAGACGTAGGTGGTCTTCTCTCCCGCGGTCTTCGCGTGCGTGCTCGAGGTCTTCAACTCATCGATCGCGTCGTACGTGTTCACCGTGGCGTTACCGAGGGGGTCCGTGATCGACGTTGGGTTGCCGTTGCCATCAACCACGATCACGGTGGTCTCGTTCGGTGCCGTGGTGTAGTTCGGAGCAGGGGCTTCGAAAGGCGCCACCGTCGGGTCGGCACTCGTTTCCGCGGTCGCGGACTTCACGACGTAGCGCCAAGGCTTGGCGAACAGGTCTCGGCTGGAACTCGCGCCGTAATTCGCCGAACCATACGTCTGGTAGCTGTACCCGGGCTGGTTGCCCGAGGCAGGCGCGCCACCGCTTTCACTCGGCGTGTAGCTCGATAGTTCGATTCCGTCGTGGGTTCCACCCTTGGCGATGTCGGCCGCCGTGTTGCGTTGGACGGCATAGCGGTCCCATGTCAAGACGGTGTTCCCGGCCGCGTCGTACCCGAACACCACGAAGTGCTGGGTAAGGCCGCTGAGATCGGTGACCGTGTCGTCCTTCTTGGCGATCGGGTCGACGACCGCTTTAAGCCACCCACCCGACGGGGTCGCGGTGGCGACGTCCGTGTCGGTGTCTGCGTAGTAGACGTAGTGGTAGGCCGCAAACTTATTCGCGCTGCCCAGGTCGTCGGTGTGGGCGAGCGGGGTCGTCATCGACGTCTTCTCCCCCCACCCGTTGTAGGTGTAGGTCGTGCAAACCGCGGCGAAGGCCAGGTCGACCGCCTGGCAGTTCGATACGCCCCCGGCGTCACTGGCGCGCGCAGGGGTCGGCGTGTCGACCTCGCACATCAGGCCGGTATTGGCTGTCGGCTTCCCGGCCTTCCCGCCGCTCGTTCCGCCGTCGGTGCTGCATACCGACAAACCGGCTGGATCGCCCGAGCCCGCGACCGTGTTTGGTGGGTAGTAGGTCGTTACCTGACTTTGCTGATCCGTTACCTTCGACAGGTCGTCGCTGTCGTAGATGGTTTCGTACGGGGCGTAGGAGCCGCCAGCCGCGTTCCCTCTGGGTGGGAGCATCGCGGTCTTGTCCGAGATCGTGAACAGCGTGTCCGAGGACGAAAAAGCGGGCGTGCTGACGTTGCCTGAGCCAGTCGGGTGGGTGCCGGTGGCCACCACATCGCCGGCGCTGTCCCAGTACTGGTACCCATACCCGTAGGTCGTCTTGAGGTCGCCACCGCTGCCGGGCATGACCACGTCGGAAAGCACCGGCTGCCCATCGAGCCCGTAACTGTAGTTCGTGGCGCGGTCTGCGGCGAAGACCAGATTCGCTTGGCCGGTGTCATTGTCATTGAGGGCGAGTTGGGTGGTGCGGCACAGCAAGTTGTCAACAGCGTTCGAGTCGAATGCCGAGCACAGCACCTGTTGGGTGGTGTCAGTAGACGGCAACGCATTGGACGGCGTGGTGCGGCCGTCGTCAGTCCAGGTGAACTGCGACCCGGGTTGATTTAGCTCGTTGACAGTCGAGGGCACTTCGGCGATGAGCTTGATGGTGCTCATATCTGTACCGTTGTACGTGCGACCGTAGATCCGGTAGGCCGAGGCTCCTACTTCGGCGTTCCATTTCAGAGTTACTGAACCGCTCGAGCTGGTGGCGATCGAACTGGTCGTTGCCACTGCCGACGGGGGCGTCTCACCGCCACCCTCGACGCCGGTGACTACGTAGCTGTACTTGATTCCTCCGCCCATGGGCAAGATCCCGCCGGTTGCCTTTGCCGTCGCGGAGCCCTTTGCCGCGAAGCTCGGGATTGGAAGGTGGCGGGTATCCCAGCCGAAGGTCGTGACCTGCTGCGCGCAGATTCCCGCGCCGTCAACTGGATGCGCCGGTTGGCCGCTGCAGTACGACGAACTTGAAAGCGTGCCGCGATCGATTTCGCCGACACGACCGCGGTTATCGATTGCCGTGTATTGACTGACTCGACAACCAGCAGATGCCGTTACGTTCAGATCACAGTTGTCACCCAAGGCCACCTGAGTCACCGCCTCGGTGGTGCTGGACAGGCCCCTGAACTGTGCGCCTGCGGAGGCCGCCATGTGGCCCACGTTGTAGTTGAAAATCGTCTTGATTCCCCGCCGGTCAGTGACCTGCGAGACCAGTGGACCGTTGTCGATCGAGTCGGAGTACGCCGAGGTTCCCAGGTAGCTGATTGCGGTGGCGACGCCGCCATTCGGGTCGGTGACGGAACAAAGCTGGTTGACCGCGCCGCCGTTGCAGCCGTACGTGTAGTTAACGGTGCTGTCGTCGGGGTTAATGACCGTCACCAGATGTGCTGGCGTCGACAGAATCGGGGCGCCGTCAAGGACGTATTTCGTCATACGGCCTGCGGCGTCGGTAACGCACACTGCGGTCTGAGGAGCCGTCGTTGTGCAACCTGCCTCGGAGCGCTCGCTGTAGGTGATACCAATCGACCGGCACTTCGAGTTTCCGGTGAACTGCCCGGTAGCACCGTCCGTGCAACCCGGCACGTTGGCCTCCCAGACTGTCTTGAGGCTCGGGTTGATCGGCGAGCCGTCCCCGACCAAAGGCAAGTGCTGCAGAGACCCATAGTTAGCGATGGTCGTCCCGTTGACGGCGGCGGTTAGCGGACCCTCATAGGCGAACCGTAAGTCGTCACCTGCGCGATCAACCTCATCCAGGAGCTGCCCGCCGGAGGAGTAGACGAACCGCAACCCGTCGGGCCGTTCGGCGATGTACGCCACCGTCACCGGGTTGCTGCCGCCCACACAGTCGTTGGTTCCGACGGTCTGGATATAGGCGACGCTGAATAGCGACAGGTGAACCCCGGCAGGCGGGTTGTACGGCTGGTAGACGCAGAAACTGCCATCAAGTTTGTCGTTCCCGGTGATCTGGAGCAGTTGGCTGAGGGTGGAGCCGTTGCCGGCCGCGGTGACCTTGAACAACGAGCCGAGGGTGCGTCCAAGGCCGGTGGTCTGAATATTGCCTTGCTTCGCGAGCAGGTTGCTTGCCGCACCCAACGGTGCGCCATCGGCCGTAAAAACATGTCGGGTTCCGTCTTGGTCGACGAGGATGAGTTGTCCGGTCGGCAGCGTGACCGTTTGCTGTGTGCCGGCGACCCAGTCTGGGGTAATCAGACTTGTCAGGCCCCCGGTGTCGAAACCGCTATCGACGCCCGTACCGAACCCACCGAGGCTTAATGTCCAACCGGTGCCGATCGTGCCTTTAGTGAATCCGCCAGCGAGGCCCTCAAGGGCGTCAACGACGCCGGTCCCGCCTGGATTGTCGAGGCTGTTGTAGGTCCGCTTCAGGTTAAAGTCGAGGTGCCCGTGTCCGGGAACAGGAGTGGCATCTGTGGCGGAGACGACGAGGTTTCCGTTGGAGACGTTGACCTTTGCCGTCGACTGCGGACCGACGGACGTCGGACGGGCATAGGTCCAGTAGTTCTCGTTCCCCAAGTATGGTGTGGGATCAGACACCGTATCCGGCAGCGGCGCTGCCTCGGTGTAATAGCCAATCGCGACGAAGGTCATCGCGACACTGCCGGTCCCACCCGTCAGATCAGCCCGCACATTGACCTGGCCCTCGTTGCCGATCGGGACAATCATAAGGTTGCTCCACGCGCCGGCTGCACCGAACTCAAGCTGGGAAATACCGGGTGCGGGCTGGCGGGATGGCCAAATTCTCGCGGTGCCTGCAGCGGTTGCTGAGCCCGCCGACAAGACCCCGACGACAGCGCTCGCGGCGGACGGGATGTTGTCCTTTGCCGTGCCGGGGTCCTGGTTAGTGACCTTCTGGAAGATCCTGTTTCCGGAAGTGACAACCTGCGCGGGAACGACGGTCTGCGGATCAGATAAGGGCACAAAAGCCCCGGCATTCGGCGAATTCGAGCCAGAGATCGTGTAGCCCTCAACATCGAGTCGAATTGTCGCGGCGGCCGTTGAAGCGATCGTGATCGAGTTGCTGGTAGTCGTGCTTACCTGAACCAGCGAATCGGCGTTAACGCCGGTGTTCATCGTGAGCTCGCTGACACCCGAGGGGGCCGGATTCGCGTCGGAAGGGTAGGCGTAGATCGCGCCGAAGTGGGTGTTCGTCGCCTCAATATTGATCGCTACTGACGCCGCGTTCTGCGGAACGCCACCCACTCCCGCGACCTTGACCGTCACCGGATTGGTTGCATCGATTGAGGTGTTGTCGACAACCCCACCCCCGCCGGGAAACAGAATCCGCTCTCCGATCATCGGGAAGAAGCCGTTCTGGCTGCCGTTCGCTGCGAAGTAACCCTCGACGTCGACTGCGACGATCACCCCGTAACCGTCGCCGTTGGTGTTCGAAATCGTGATCTTGCCGCTAACACTGTCTGGTTGAACGAAAATCGTCGTCGACTGAAATTTGCCGTTCGCCGGATATGGGAGTTCTGGATCCGATGGAGTCCCGCCCTTCGGGTACACCATGAGGGTGCCGCCCTGAGGATTGTTCTCCTGAGTGGTGACCGAGATGGCGACAGCGGTCACGCCCGACGTAGGAACGTTCGCGACGCCGGTGACCGGCACGTCCATCGTGCTGCCGTCGTGAAGATTCACGCCGTTCTGAATTCGGGCCAACGAAACTGGAATGTAGGAGCCCGCCGTCGTGGGAACAGAAATCACGGCGGCGGCGGTGCGAGCCGCCATCAGCGGTGCGCGCCGATCCGCATGACGGTGATGCCGCCGATAGGCGCGATGCACGCGACGCATGGCGGCGAGTTGATGCGGGGTAATCCCTGTTCGCGTCCGCCACTTCGGAAGCTTTGGCGCCGGAACGACGCGTCCTGGCTTGGCCTTCCGATAGGCGTTAGGTGCATTCACATGCGGCTTCGGAACGTGACTCTGCCCAGTCGGTGCGAGGAGCGGAGAGTCGGCAGTCGCTGCGATCGCTCCAGGCATGCCGGACGCCAACGTCGTAGCCGCGAGGAACGCCACAGCCGCCACTCGAACCCGTCGACTCATCGAACCACGCATCATCCTGGGCCCCCAAGCGCAGTTGTTGCAGACCCGCGCGACATTAGGGTCCCGGAGGAGATCCATCAGGCGAATGGAAAAACCTGATCATGGGCGGATGGCGAGGTGCGCTGCCCACGCATCCACACGAACGGCAAATATTCAGGCCGACCAAGGCACGTCGCGACCCACTCCGCTTGGTGATCAAGGGCGGCTGGGGCGGCGGGACATGACCCAACCGCATACGCACAGCCACCATCACGACGGAAGCTCGCCCTGATCAGTGTCCGCTTGGCGCTCGGTGTCACGACGAGCCTAACGGCCATCAGCCCGCCGGCACCGCATCAGTCGTGTGGTCGAACTTTGAGCATCGGGCGACCGCACTGCAGCAACTCGTCGAACCAAGCGCTCTTGTTACTTCGACCGCTTCGCGGCGCGCTTCGGAGCGCGCTGACCTAACGCAGATCCCGGCGCGGTCGTAGACGCCTTGCTCGTCCTGCCGTCGCGGAAGTTTTCGAGGCTGCTTCCGCAGCTCTTGCACCTGTTTTCCGTCCCGCCATCGTCTTCACCTCCTCTCCTCCACGCTCTAGATCGACTCCCAGTGCCGAAGGCTCGAGGAAGGTGCCAGCGAA
>JAFAZI010000096.1 GCA_019239875.1 Frankiaceae bacterium | reverse complement strand
CATCCGCGGCGGTCTCGTCGTACAGCCCGGCCGCAGCCAGCTCTGCAAGATCCACCTCACCAGTGTGCCAACGGTCGCCACGCGATCCGCGGCAGGGAACCCGGCGAAGATCGCGAAGCCTCGGCCGTGATCAGCATTCGCGCCGTCGCTCTGCATCACCGTCGATCCGCTTCGGCGGCCGGCAAGCGTCAACCATTAATCTGCCGCTGATGTCGCGCCATGCATTTCAGCCCGTCCACGGTGGCCCGACGCCGACGAGCGACTCGGTGGCGCTCCCAGCCGACTGGAGCTCGCCGCGATAGCCGCGGTCGGGGTCGTCGGATCCGCGCCCGGCAGCGAGGAGCTCGCCGTCGGCCTGGGCGGATTTGCCGTCAGCGCGACCGCCGCCGCAACCATCGACGAGCTGCCGATGTCTGGCATCGATGCCTACGTATGGCTGGCGGCCACCCGCGCGCAAGGACTGCCGGCACCTCTGGCATCCCTCAGCGCTCAGCAGTGGGAGGAGTCGACCGAGCAACCGCTGCGCGACTTCATCGGCTTCATGCAGAGCGCCCACCGCAGGCTGGTGAGCCGGGGCGGCGGACGAATCGTCGTGGTGATTCCGACGATCGCGATGACGGGCGCCGCCGGTCTGGCCCCGTGGTCGGCGGTCGCCGATGGATGTCGAGCGCTGGTCAAGTCGGCGGCGCGCGTGTGGGGGGCGGCCAGCATCACTGCGAACTGCGTCGCCGTGCCGGCTGCCTTGCTCGCGGGCACCGAGGACGACATCAGTCGCTCGGACCTCCAACAGCCGGCGCTTCCCGACCCGCACCTGCGGGACGTCGCGGGGGTGATCGCGTCGCTGTGTCGAGCCGAGATGGGCGCGGTGTCTGGCGCCACGATCGGCGTCGACGGTGGACGGTGGATGAACCCGTGACCGATCTCACCGGCCGGGTCGTGCTGGTCACAGGGGGTGGTGCCGGCCTCGGCCGCGCAATCTGCTTGGCGTGCGGGGCGGCCGGCGCCACGGTCGTCGTGGCAGCGCCCGGTCAGAACGGTGCCGAGACGGCCCGGTTGGTCGCAGAACGTGGCGGGTCGGCCACCTGGGTCAAGACCGACATGACGAAGGGAGCCGACGTCGACGCTGCGGTCGCCGAAACGGTGACCACCTTCGGCGGTCTGTTCGCCGTCGTGCACAACGCCACAAGCCGGCACTCCAGCGAGGCGACGCCGCTGAGCGAACTGTCGCTGGACGTCTGGGACGACCACGTTGCGGTCTCGCTCCGCGGGGCGTATCACCTTGCGCGGGCAGCGCTGCCGCATCTCAGCGCGGCGCGCGGGCGGTTCGTGCTGATGACCTCGCCAGCCGGCATGGAAGGCAGCACCGCCCTACCGGCATATGGCGGTGTGAAAGGTGCGCTTCGCGGGATGACCAAAAGCCTTGCGCTGGAGTGGGGGCAGGCTGGCGTCTGCGTCACCTGCGTCTCGCCGCTCGCGATGACCGGCGCCCTCGAGACCGCGTACGAACGCAACCCGGTGCTGAAGGAGCGACTCGCCGGAACCGTTCCGCTCGGTCGAATCGGCGATCCCGAGACCGATGTCGCACCTGTCGTGACCTTTCTGCTGTCCGACGCTGCGAGCTATCTGACGGGACAGACGATCGTGGTCGACGGCGGCCGGTTCACTGCGTTATGACGAGCCAACCGTTCGCGGCCGGCTCGATCTCGCTGCGGCTCTACCCGCACGACGACCGGCCGGCGGCCGAGATCATCGCGGTGATGCGCGAGCAAGCGGCCCTCGGCGCGGCTGCCGGTTTCGACGGGGTGATGACGAGCGAGCACCACGGCGGGTTCAGGGGCTATCTGCCGAATCCGATCCAGGCCGCGGGCTGGGCGCTCGAGGCGATGCCGAGCGGGTGGGCCGCGCCGTGCCCCTTGCTGCTGCCGCTGCGGCCGACGTCGCTCGTCGTCGAGGAGATCGCCTGGCTAGCTGCCCGATTTCCAGGCCGTATCGGGCTCGGCGTCGCCGCTGGATCGCTCGAGCAGGACTTCACGATCATGGGCCTCGACAAGACCGACCTGACACGTCGATTCGCGGACGGCCTCGCAACCGTCACGGCCGCGCTGTCCGGGCGGGACGGCGGGCCGCTGTCCGCAGACCCCGCGGTACGACGATGCGCGACCCACCCCGTGCCGGTGCTCAGTGCGGCGATGAGCGCCGTCGCCTGTCGCCGCGCGGCTGACCTCGGCGCCGGACTGTTGATCGACTCGCTCGCGCCGTTGCCCCGCTGCCGCGAACTCGCCGACCGGTTTCGCGATGCCGGTGGGACCGCGCCCGTGTCGCTGGTCCGCCGCGTCTCGATCGGCGGCAGGTCGAACGTGCAGCACGACGCCCAGGTCGATGTGTACCGGACGTACTCCGCACCGGCCGCACAGGCCCACTGGTCGGAAAGCCAGTTGATCAGCGGGTGTGCCGCTGCCGTCGCCGACGGCCTGATGGCGGCGAGAGCGGCAGCCGGCGCGGACTCGATGAACATCCGGATCCATGTGCCCGGCATCACGCCGGATGAGGTGAGCCGGCAGATCGACGAGCTCGCCGAGGTGATCGCGCTGATGCGGAAGCACTGAACCTCGGCGAACCCGTCAGACGATCAGCCGAACGTGATGATGCGAACGCCGATGTTCGTGACGCTCATCGCCGAACCCGAGACGTTGCAGCCGATTCCGGTGACCGTGTTGGTCGCCGAGACCCGCAGCGGGCTCAGCAGGAAACCGCGCGGCGGTGCGGTGCCGGTGAAGCTGAACAGCACCGCCTGACCGACCTGAGCGCCCGAGACGCTCATGTCCAGGGTTCCGCAATTACCAGCCCCGAGTGAGAACCCGATCGCGCCGGTGACGTGAGCGCCGACGAGGTCAGAAAGGGTCAACGAACCGTTGGTGACGTCGGCCCCAGTCACCGAACCATCTGTGATCTCCGACGTCCCCACCGAGTTAGGCGCGAGGTCGCTCGCGAACAGCGAGTTGTCGACGATCTCACCGCTGTCGATCGAGCTGTCCGCGATCTCCGTGGCCTGGACCGAATCGGTTGCGAGGTCCGATGAGGTGATCGACTCGTCGGCGATGGAGTTCGAATCGACCGCCCCGCTCGCGATGTTGGCGTTCGCCACCGCGCCGGCGGCGAGCGCCGCGTTGTCCACGGCACCCGCACCGAGCTTCGCCGCCACCACCGATCCAGCAGCGATGGAGTTGCTCTGCACCGCTCCAGGATTGATCTTCGAGTTCGTCACCGCCTTGGGTGCGATCTTCGGCGTGGTGACGGCGCCATCCTGGAGGTCGGCGGTTCCGACCGTTGCGCCGCCACCGACCGCGGACGCGGCCGCCGCCGTACCGGTCATCGCAAAGACCACAGCGATCGTCGACGCCACATTGGCGTAGCTGATCCGCCGCGGCTTTCGTGAAGTGGACATGTGTGCCTCCCGTCAGACATGGACTCTTCTGACGGGGACCCTAGGACCGATGATCTTGCTCGACCAGCCCGAAACTGATCAATGGGGTGCGAGCACGCGCCCTAGCGAGTTTCTTTGTGCTCCGTGTGAGTGCGGCAGTTGGGGCAGAACTTCTTGAGCTCGAGCCGGTCCGGGTCGTTGCGACGGTTCTTCTTGGTGATGTAGTTGCGGTGCTTGCACTCAGCACAGGCCAACGTGATCTTCGGCCGGACGTCGGTGGATGCCACTGCGCTGAACCCTCTCTGATGTCCTGAACGCTGCTCAGAACGGCTGAACTCGGTGTTCTGTCGGTAGTCGAGGATAGCCCGACTTCGACGCTGTAGCGGAGGCCGGACTTGAACCGGCGACACAGCGATTATGAGCCGCTTGCTCTACCTGGCTGAGCTACTCCGCCGCTGGCCCGACCTGCGGACCTGGCCATCCATCGTGCCACAACGACGCGCGACGGTTCGGCCCGTCGACTCACTGCGTCGCGAACCGCTGGGCGAGACCAATCGGACCTGGCCCTCCATCGCGCCACCGCGGCTGGGCACACCTTGGCCCGATGGAGGGCCCTGGACGGCTGAAACGGTGAACATCCGTCCCACGCAGCCGTCCCCCAACGGCCGCAGGCCCGGGTGCGGTCTCGCCACTGGCTCCCCGGACCATCTAGGCGACCGACTGTCTCCGTGTGCTTGTGCTCAGCACCGGTGAGGACGGTCCGGATCAATGCTTCCCACCAACCTCCCCCCTGGTTGGTCAGACCAGATTTCCAGATAAATCCCGGTTTGGATTGGTCCGTTCGGAGCAACTTGCCCGTCGTAGGATCCGGCCGTGACCGCGGTGGACGTGGACCAGGATCTTGCGGAGCGGGTGCTCGCCGACCTCGAGAACCACGGGTACGCCGTCGTCGAGTCGTTGCTGCCGGTCGACCGAGTCGACGCAATTCGCGAAGAGCTCCACTCGATACTCAGCGCCACGCCCACCGGTCGCAATGACTTCGAGGGCTTTCAGACTCGGCGTATCTATGCGCTGTTCGCGAAGACGCGGGTCTTCGACGACCTTGCCGTCCATCCGCTGCTGCTGACGGTGCTCGACGCCGTACTCGGCAGCAGCTATCACCTCAGTGCGCCAACCGGGATCGAGATCGCGCCGGGCGAGCGAGCGCAGTTCCTGCACACCGACGACGCGATCTACCCGCTGCCCCGTCCGCACAACGACGTGGTGCTCAACTCGATGTGGGCATTCGACGACTTCACGACCGACAACGGCGCGACCCGCGTCGTACCCGGCAGTCATCGTTGGACCGACCGGCAGCCGGTAGACCCGGATGAGACCGTCACGGTCACGATGCCAGCGGGTTCGGTGCTCTTCCTCCGCGGCACGCTGTGGCACGGCGGCGGCGCGAACCAGACCGACCGACCGCGGTTGGGCGTGTTGTTGGAGTACGTCGCGGGATGGTTGCGACAGCAGGAGAACCACATCCTCGCGGTGCCGACGAACGTGGTGCGCATCCTCCCGCCGCGGCTGCAGGAACTCCTCGGCTACAACATCCATCCGCCGTTCGTGGGCTACGTCGACGGACGCCACCCACGGCGGCTGCTGGAGGACGGCGCCTGAGTCGACGGGTCCTGCGCGGGCTCAGCCGAGCCGACGGCGCTTCTTCTCGGGTGCGACCGTCGCGGGCAGCACCTCCATCACACCGACCGGCTCCGGCAGTGCGAAGTCCGTGACCGGCACGGGCTGCGGCCCCACCTCGAACGGCGCGGACTCCGACGCGGGAGCCGCCGGCGCGTCGACGTGGTCTTCGGGCTTCGGCTGGGGCGGCTTGGTGAGAACCGTGCGCTGCACCCCGAGTCGCGGCTTCGACTCAACCGGAGAGGTGCGCTCCGGAGCCAGCGAGGGGATCACCATCGGCGGGGCGTCCGGGTCGACGGCCGGTGGCGCCGGCTGCGTGCGCGGGACGTCATCAGGTACGGCGGCAGCGCGCCGCGGAGCGCGGGCCGCCGTCGGCACGACGGGGGCGGTGACCGGCGCTGCCGTCGGGTCGAACCGGGCGTGTGCCAGCTCGAGCAACGCCGTGATCGCGGCGGAGAGGTGTGCGACCTGACTGTCGCGCGCCTGACCCTCCTCGCGCATCGCGGCGAGCTCTTCCTGCTGCCGGGCGAGTTCGCCGCGAAGCACGTCGTTCGCGGCCTGCTGCTCCTCGAGGTCGCGATGCAGACCGACCGTGTACTGCCGTAGCTGCTCGAGCTCCAAGCCGAGGCCGTCGGCCTGCGTGCCCTGGTAGGTGATGTGCGACTGGAGTTCGCCGAGCTGATGCTGCACCTCGGCGCGGAAGTTCTCCGATGCCGCGCGCCACGCATCCCGTTCGGCGGTCAGGTCGCGCAGCGCGGCAGCGTCCTGATCGTGGCGGGCCTGCGCGGCTTGCGCCACCTGTGCAGCCGGATCGGCCGCCGGCGGCGGTGCCGGTGCGGTGAACGGCGGCGCGGCCGCGGCCGATGGAGTCGGCGCGGCCGGTGGGGTCCCGAGTGACTCGAGCCGACCGATCACGCTCATGACATCGGCCCGCGACGGCATCGCCGCCTCCAGCGCGCTCACCGCCGTACCGCCGTCATATTGGACATATCGGCAGGCGGTCGACTCCAGAATGCGCCCAAAGCACCCACCGGGCACCGTCTGGGATTCCTCCGAATGGCCTAGTCGGACGCCGGAACGCCGCGCCGTTCGGGCTGTCAGCTGCCACCGAGGTCGACGCCGAGCCGGGCAGCAGCACGCCTCGCCTCGGCACGCGAATTCACCCCGAGCTTGCGCAGCAGCGACGCGACGTGGTGATCGACCGTGCGGACGGAGACGACGAGCCGTTGGGCGATCTCCGCATTCCTGAGGCCGGCAACGAGGAGCGGAAGCACCTCGAGCTCCCGAGCAGTGAGCAATGCAGGATTTCCGCGAGTCTCAGCCCGCGGGCCGCGGCGGACATAGCGCGCCCCCGTCGCCCGCAGATCCCGGGTGGCCCGCCGCGCTGCCTGGCGGGCACCGATTCGGTAGAGATCGTCGAGCGCAGCTTGTGCCGCCGACGCGTCGCCGCAACGCGCAGTCGCGAGCGCCGCCTCGTACGGTGATCGCAGCGCCCGCCAGTGGTCAGCGGCGGCTTGGTGCCGGCCGGCGATCTCGCTGCTGAACGGCTCGGGGATGTGAGCAGGCACTGACACCTCTTGCCCCGCGAGATGCTGCAGCCGCAGCATCTCGCCCTCCACCCACACCGATCTGAATGCAACGGCGAGTTCGTGGGCCAGTTCGGTGGCGGCCACAGCATCGGAGTTGCGACCCTCGAGCCAGTACGCCTCAGCCCGCGCTGCCGCGACTGGTTCGATGCGCTGAAGCTCGCGCGTACCGCGCACCATGTCCCACGCCGCGTCGAGTGCCGGCCAAGGGTCACCGTCACCGGTGCGCGCCGCCACGAGACCGGTTACGGCGAGTGCCACGGCCCGCGGGACCGGAGAGGTACGTGGGTCGTCGGTCACCTGACGCGCCCCCCAAAGCGCCGCGTCGTACTCGCCGCGGTCGAGGTGAGCACGGGCGCGGACCGCATGGAGATAGGCGCGCCACAGCATCAAGCCGCGCTCTTCGCAGTACTCCAGACCTGGCTCGAAGAAGCGGTCCGCGTGGTCGTACAGCCGGCCGCGAGGCGACCACCAGACCAGCGAGACGTAGGCACGGCCCGCCTGCTCCTCGACGCCATGCTCGAGCGCCTTGGCGAGCGACGCCTCGATCACGGGGTACGCGTGCACGTCAGATGCGGAGATGCGCGTTACCGCGATGTTGAGCTCGACGTACACCTCGACCTCGACGTCGTCGAGGTGCCTGCCGATCTCCAAGGCTTCCTTGGCCCATCGTCTGGTGGCGACGACGTCCTCGGAGTTCGTCGCGAGGTGGGACAGGTTCGCGTAGGCGAGTGCGAGCCCATGGCTGGGACCGAGCGGTTCGAGCGTCTCTCGGGCCTCGTGGGCAAGTTGCAGCGCGCGATCCAGATCCCCCTGATAGCGCACCAACAACGACAAGGCTCGGGCGGAGTTGCCGTGGCGTTTCGGGTCACCGGCGGCACGGTGGTGGTCCAGCGCCTGGGACTGGGCGGCGATCGCCGCGGGAAAGTCACCGGACAGATAGCACGCATAGGCCCGACGCTCGTACAGTTCGCCCAGCAGCTCACCGTCGCGATCGGTCATGACTGCGATGGCACTCGCGTAATGCTCCGCCGCCTCGCGATGCGCACCGAGCCGGCTGGCAGCCTCACCGGCGCGGGGCGCGTGGTGGCGGATGGCATCGGGATCAGCGCTTGCGACCGCGTGAAAGGCGAGCTGTGCCTGATCGGCGCCGTGCTCCACCAGCGCCGTGAGCGCTCGTCCATGGAAGGCACGGCGTCGCCTCGACGGCATCTCGTTCGCGATGGTCAAGCGGGCGAGCTCATGTCGGAATCGAAACCTCGGTCCGGTCGCGACGACGATGCCCGCCGCCAGGCACTCGTCGATCGCGTCAACGCTGCCCGGCAGCAATGCCTCGATCAGCCAGTCCTCACACCCCGACGGGTCGATCGAGATCGCGTCCAGGACCGCCTGGCCGGCATCCGTCAGGCCGCCCGAACGCGCGAGGACCGCATCACGAACCGTCACCGGCACTGCGTCGGCGCCGGCGGCCAAGACCTCCGTCACGAAGAAGGGATTGCCACCAGTGAGACGAACGAGCTCGGCAACGTCGACTGGTGCGGTGTGGGCGAGTGTTGCTACCGCCGCCTCGGACAACGCGGGAACCGTCAACCGGGTCGTCGACTGACCGGCAAGCGCCCCTAGCACCATTCGCAGCGGATGACCCACGTGAACCTCGTCATCACGGTAGGTCGCCACGACCAGGACGGGGGCGGCGGCAAGGCGCCGCCCCAGCAGGCTCAGCACGTCCAGGGTTGCCTCATCCGCCCAGTGGAGGTCTTCGAGAATCACGACGGAGGGCAGCCCACGAAGCTCAGCCAGGAGGTGGTCTGCCACCTCGTGCGGCCGGGCGCCCGCCGAGAAGAGCGCATCGGCGCCGGATCCGACCTGCCGCAACACGTCCTGAAAGGGTGCCAGCGGGCGCGGGGTGAACAGCGGCTCGCACCCACCCCGAAAGACCCGGACGGGATGCGGCAACCCCCCGACGAAATCGCTGACCAGGGAGGACTTTCCGGCACCACCCTCCCCGCTAAGCAGAACGAGGTGTCCGTCGCCGCTGCGTTGAACCTCGTCCAGAGCTCCTCGGAGGGCAGCCTGCTGCGTCCCGCGCTCGAGAAGTTCCACCGAGTTGCCCAGAAACTCGCGGCGGCTAGCCGTACACCGACGATGCAGAAATGAGTGGAGCCCCCTTACGGAATCGAACCGTAGACCTTCTCCTTACCATGGAGACGCTCTGCCGACTGAGCTAAGGGGGCAAGCGCGACGAGGTTACACGCGCACCCTCGTCCACGGAAAGTGGCGCTTCCACACCCACAGCTGACGAGCACCGGTACGGCGCCGCCGACCCAGCCCGAATCCGGGACTGGCCCGAAAACGAGTGGCCGGCCCGAATTCTCGGACCGGCCACGTGGTGGCGGCTGTTGGGTTCGAACCAACGTAGGCTGAGCCGGCAGATTTACAGTCTGCTCCCTTTGACCACTCGGGCAAACCGCCTTGCTCCACACCCGGGGTGTGCGCGACGGTCAGGATAGCGGGCGCTCGAGGAGGTCGTCACACGTGGCAGATTCGTCGTTCGACGTCGTGAGCAAGGTGGACCGACAGGAGGTCGACAACGCGCTCAACCAGGCCGCCAAGGAGGTCGGGCAGCGCTTCGACTTCAAAGGCACCGGCGCCGAGATCAAGTGGAGTGGCGACGACGGGGTCGTGATCACCGCCAACAGCGATGAGCGGGTCAAGGCGGTGCTGGAGGTCTTCAAGGAGCGTCTGGTGAAACGCCAGATCTCGCTGAAGGCGTTGGACTACGACGAGCCGCAGCCTGCTGGCGGGAACACCTCTCGACTCGCGGTCGGCATCCGGCAGGGCATCGACTCGGAGAAGGCGCGCGCGATCGTCAAGAAGGTGAAGGCCGAAGGACCCAAAGGTGTCCAGGTCGCCGTACAGGGCGAGACCGTGCGGGTGTCGAGCAAGAAGCGTGACGACCTGCAAGCCGTGATCGCCCTGCTGAAGGGCGCCGACATGGGCATCCCGCTGCAGTTCGAGAACTACCGCTGACCGACCGCACCCATCGCCGCATCGCCTCACCGCACCCGTCGCCCCGATCGCCCCGATCGCCCAACCGTCTCGAATCGTTGGTTTCGAGCCGTGAAACCAACGATTCGAGACGGTTGGGCAACTAGGTCAGAGCCAGTCGAGCTTGCGGAACATCACGTAGAGGATGACGACGAGCCCCGCCATCAGGCCCAGCGCGGTGTAGCCGCCTGCGGTGGTTCCGGAGCCGGGAAAGATCCGCACATTCATGCCGTAGTAACCGGTGACCACGGCAGGCACCGCCGCGATCGCCGCCCATGAGGTGACCTTCTTCATGATCTCGTTCATCCGGTTGCCCTGAATGGTCAGATTGGTCTCGAGGATCGTCGAGACGAGATCACGCAACGAGTCCGTCCAGTCCGCGGCACGCAGCACGTGGTCGTAGACGTCCTGGTAGTACGGCATCAGCTCCGACGGGACGAGGTCCATCTCGCGGCGCATCAGGGCGTTGAGCACCTCGCGAGTCGGCAGCACCACGCGGCGGATGCGGACCAATGACTTGCGGAGCTCGTAGGACTGTCGCTGGACCTGGGCACTTCGCTCCCCTGGATCGAACAGCAGGTCCTCGAGCGTCTCGATCTGATCGTCGAGCTGCTGCACGGTGTTGAAGTGACCGTCGACGACGACGTCGAGCAGTCCCCACATCAGGAATCCGACGCCGAACTTCGCCAGGTGCGCGTTGTCATCCCAGCGCTCGACCACAGCGTCCATCGAGTAGTTCGGGGTCTTGCGCACGGTGATCAGGTAACGCTGCGAGGCGAAGACCGCGAGCTCATGCGCTTTGAGCTGTCCCGACGCGACATCGAGGGAGACGTCGTACAGCGAGATGAAGACGTGGTCGTCGTAGTGGTCGAGCTTGGGCCGCTGCCGCTCCTGCGTCGCATCTTCAACGGCGAGCGGATTGAGCCCGAACTCCTCGGCGAGCAGGGCGAGGTCGCTTTCCTGCGGTGCCTCGAGGTCGAGCCAGACCACACACTTCCCCGACTGAAGATGGTCGGAGATGCGCGCCGGGTCGAAGTTCTCCTCGACGCACTTGCCGTCGCGATACAGGCGCGTGCGGATCACAGGTCAGACCGTACCGTCGCCATGGTCGCGCGCAGCTGAGGTCGCTCATGGGTCAGGCCAAGAACATCGCTCGACGCGTAGTCGAACTCCGGCGACCAGAACAGCGCATCGAACGGGCAGACCTCGATGCAGATACCGCAGTACATGCAGAGCGCGAAGTCGATCGCAAAGCGGTCGAGGACGTGCACGACCTTCGCCCGTCCCCCTGCTGCTGGCGGCGGCACCGTCTCCTTGTGCGAGTCGATGTAGATGCACCAGTCCGGGCACTCCCGCGCGCACAGCATGCAGGAGGTGCAGTTCGCCTCGAGCAGCCCGATCGAGCCGCGGCTGCGTGGCGGCAGCGACTCGCTCATCCCACGCCCCAGGTGCCGGAGTCTGGTACGCCGGGGGGCCGCGCCCGGCGGCGACGTGGCGGAGCGCCGGCGAGGTCGGCATCGGACTCCCCGGGCTCCTTTGCGCCTGGCCAGGCCTTCGCGACCCGGCTGGCGAGCACGAACTCTTTGCGCAGGGGATTCCCCTCGAAACCCTCCGGGAGCAACAGCGGCCGCAGATCAGGGTGACCGTCGAAGCCGATGCCGAACATCTCGAACGTCTCTCGCTCATGCCAGGCGGCACCCGCGAAAACACCGGTGAGCGAACCCACCACCCCGTCGGAACGCGGGACGTGGGTGCGAATCACCGCACCGTGCCGCCGCTCGACGGACCACAGTCGAGCCACGACAGCGAGGCCGCGCTCGACCGCGTCGTACGCAGACAGCCAGTCGAAGAAGCGGCAGCTGGTCGTGGCGTCGTCACGCAACGCGACCGCGACCGCGACCCAGCTCTCAGCCGGAATGTCGATCGTGATCGTCTCGAAGGAACCGTCCACCGACGCATCAGGCGTCGCGTCACGCGCGACCGCGTACAGCGCCTCGGCGGTCATCCGGGGCCGACGCCTTCAGTCAGCCGCATCGACGTCAGCTGTCGAAGTCCGTCGAGCAGTGCCTCCGGACGCGGTGGGCAGCCTGGTACGTAGACGTCGACGGGGATCAGCTGGTCGACCCCTTTGGTGACGCAATAAGAATCCCAGTAGGGGCCACCGCAGTTCGAGCAGGATCCGAAGGAGATCACATACTTCGGCTCAGCCAGCTGGTCGTAAGCGCGCCTGATCGCGGGCGCCATCTTGTCGGTCACGGTGCCGGACACCACCATCACCTCGGCCGGCGCCACCGACTGCACTGCCGGCGAGTCCTGCCGCGCGGCTGCGGCGACAACCTCGACCGCGCAACACGCCAGACCGAGGTTGAACAGCGAGAGCGCGTACTCGCCGCCGTACTCGATGACGAACCGGCTCGGCTCAGCAGCCGTGATGTCGGCGAGGCCGAGGACGACAGGACGCTGGCTCATCGAGGTCATTGTGGCGCAGGCACGGTGACCATGTGCCCGTGGCGATGCCGTGCCCGGATGGTCTCGACGAGGTGCTCCCCCGCGTCGACCTTCGCGCCGGGCCACACCACGCACCGCTCGATGGTGCCTTCCACCGTCGCGCCGGCACCGACGATCGACTCTCCGCCGGAGAGCATGAGGTTCGCGGCGAGGTACGACGACGGATCCGCACAGTCGACGTAGCGGCAGTCCGTCGGCACGAGATCCACGTCGGCGTCGCGCCACACCGCTTCGTAGAGACCACTCGGCTCGGCCTTCAATCGCGCGGCCGTCGCGCCTGGCAGCAGCGACACACCGGCGAACCGCCAGCCACCGTCGAAGTCGGCGCGGTCCGGATCGGACACCACGAGCAGCCGCGGCCGTTCGCGGTCCCAGCCGGCGACGAAGTCATCGAGGTCTGGTTCGGGGTCGAGCACGACGTCGCCATTGGCGATCAGCACGTCGCGGCCGCCGAGCCAGTCGCGCAGCTTGCCGACCGCCCCCGCCGTACCCAGTGCCTTCGGGAGCTCGTAGGAGATGTGCACGCGATCGCCGAGATACTGCTGGATCTGAGGAGCGAGATGGCTGGCGTTGACGGCGATCGCGTCCGGCTCGACCGAAGTCCCGACGCGCGCAAGCGCAAGGTCGAGCATCGTCGTGTCCCCCATCGGGCACAGCGGCTTGGGGTGCAAGAACGTCAGTGGTCGCAGCCGCGTGCCCTGGCCCGCCGCGAGGACGAGCGCCGCAAGGTCGACGGTCACAACAACTGCACCCCACGCAGGATCTCGACCGTCGCGTCACTGACCTCGGGCAGCGCGTCGAGGGAGAACCAGCCCACGCCAAGGACCTCGTCCTGGTCATCGCCGCGGCGCGGCGCAAGCACGTCACCGTCACCGGACAGGTAGACGATGTCCACGCGCCGAACCCTTGGCGCAAGGACGGCCTTTGGCGAGGGCAATGTCGTCACGTCGAGGCGGATCCCGACCTCCTCCTCGACTTCTCGAATCAATCCGTCCGACGGTGACTCGCGGCGCCGTAGCAAGCCGCCCGGGAGAGCCCAGCCCGGACTGTGCCGTTGCTCGACGAGCAACAGCGTCTGATCGGATCGCTGCAGCGCAAGGACCGCGCCAACGGTGTACGACGGCGTGATCGCACGGATGATCATCCGCCGTACCGGCCGGGGCAGCCGCCGGAAGACCCGCATCGCTGCCCGCTTCATCGCGTCGAGCGTACGGGGGGTCAACCGGCAAGGCTCATTCGGACAGCACTCCTGCAATCGCTCGGCGCGCCGGTTGGTAACGTCCGGGAGTGGCGAGGGCGCTTCGGATCGGCAACTGCTCCGGCTTCTACGGTGACCGGTTCGCCGCGATGCGGGAGATGCTCGAAGGTGGCGACCTCGACGTCCTGACCGGCGACTACCTTGCCGAGCTCACGATGCTCCTGCTGTGGCGGACTCAGGCCAAGAACCCTGACCGCGGGTACGCCGCAAGTTTCACGCGCCAGCTGGAGGACTGCCTCGGCGTCGCGTGGGAGCGCGGTGTGAAGATCGTCGCCAATGCCGGCGGCCTCAACCCCGCCGGGTGCGCTACCGCGGTGCGGGAGATCGCGGGCAAGCTTGGCTTGCGGGTCAACGTCGCGCACGTCGAGGGTGATGACCTTCTGCCACGCCGTGACGAGCTCGCGAAGGCGGGCGTCCAGCTGCCGGACGCGACGATCACGGCGAACGCCTACCTCGGCGGCTGGGGCATCGCGAAGGCGCTCGACTCCGGCGCACAGGTGGTCGTGACCGGCCGGGTAACGGATGCGGCACTCGTTATCGGGTCCGCTGCGTGGTGGCACGGCTGGGAGCAAGGTGACTCCGATGCTCTTGCGGGCGCGCTGGTGACCGGCCACGTGCTCGAGTGCGGCGCCCAGGCGACCGGCGGCAACTACTCGTTCTTCACCGAGGTGCCTGGCATGGAGTACGTCGGTTTCCCCCTGGCGGAGATCGAAGCCGACGGTACGGCGACCATCACCAAGCACGACGGCACTGGTGGGCTCGTCGACGTCGGTACGGTCACAGCACAGTTGCTGTACGAGATCCAAGGCCCGATCTACCTCAACCCCGATGTCAGCGCGGACTTCCGAACGATCAGGCTCACGCAGGCGGGCGAGAACCGGGTGCGAATCTCCGGCGTCAAGGGCCTCACGCCACCGGACACCACAAAGGTCTGCGTGAACACGCTCGGTGGCTTCCGCAACTCAATGACGTTCCTGCTCACTGGTCTGGACATCGAGGCGAAAGCAGCGCTGGTCCAGCGGCAGCTCGAGCCGGTGCTCGCCGACGTCGAGCAGGTGGAGTGGACGCTGTCACGCACCGATCGCGACGACCCGACCACGAACGACCAGGCCGTTGCCCGGCTGACCGTCGCGGTGAAGGACAGCGACGGCGGCAAGATTGGAAGGCCGTTCTCCGGCGCGGCGGTAGAAATCGCTCTCGCGTCGTACCCAGGGGCGACGATGACCGCGCCACCCGGGGACGCCACGCCCTACGGCGTGTACCAAGCGGCGTACATCCCGAACGCCCTGGTGGAACATCGCGTCGTGACCGAGGACGGCACCACGACTGCCGTCGACGTGACGCCTGGCGCGCCGGTCGACAAGCTGTTCGACGCCCAGGCCCGCGTCGAGCCACCCGAGGACTGGGGACCGATCTGGAAGGTGCCGCTCGGGTCGATCGCTGGTGCCCGCAGCGGTGACAAGGGGGGCAACGCGAACCTTGGCGTCTGGGTCCGAACCGACGACGCTTACCACTGGCTCGAACACACCCTCGATGTCGACGAATTCCGTTCCCTGCTGCCGGAGACTGCCGGCCTGCCGATCACGCGCTTCGAACTGCCTAATCTCCGCGCTCTGAACTTCGTGGTCGAAGGCCTGCTCGGCGAAGGGGTCGCCTCCTCGACGCGCCAGGACCCGCAGGCGAAGGGGCTCGGCGAATGGCTTCGTTCGCGCTACGCCGAGATCCCGGTGTATCTGATCGAGAACTCCTGAGCCGAAGGACACCATGAGCACCGACGTCTGGACCACACCTGAGCGCGCCGCGCTGCGCGCCGCGGTTCGTGACTTCTGCACCAAGGAGATCGTTCCCCACCTCGATCAGTGGGAGCGCGACGGCGAGGTGCCGCGGACGTTGCACAAGGCCGCCGCCGAAGCCGGATTGCTCGGTGTCGCTTTCCCCGAGGAGGCGGGTGGTCAGGGTGGCTCGATCATCGACCAGACCATCGTCTCCGAGGAGCTGCTGTACGCCGGTGCGTCCAGCGGCCTGCTCTCGGCGCTGTTCACCCACGGCATCGCGATCCCACACCTGGTGAAGTCCGGCAACGCCGACCTGATCGACCGGTACGCCAAGCCCACGTTGAACGGCGACCTGATCGGTTCGCTCGCCGTGACCGAGCCCGACGCCGGGTCGGACGTGGCAGCGATCCGAACCCGCGCCGTGCGGGAGGGCGATCGCTACATCGTCAACGGCGCCAAGACATTCATCACCTCCTCGACCCGGGCGGACTTCGTCACCACAGTCGTTCGGACCGGCGAGGATCCGCATCGCGGCATCTCCCTGCTCGTCGTCGACACGGGCTCACCGGGCTTCTCCGTCGTACGTCGCCTCGAGAAGATGGGCTGGCTGTGCAGCGACACCGGCGAGCTCGCCTACGTCGACGTCCGGGTGCCGGCCGCGAACCTCATCGGCGAAGAAGGCTCCGGGTTCATCCAGGTGGCACAACAGTTCGCCGGTGAGCGGCTCGGCCTCGCCGTCCACGGCTACGGGATCGCGCAGCGCGCTCTGGATCTGACGGTGGCCTACACCAGGCAGCGCAACGCCTTCGGCCGGCCGCTCATCAGCAAGCAGGTCGTCCGGCACAAGCTGGTCGAGATGACCCGGGCAGTCGAGGTGTCGCGCACCTACGCACGATCGATCACCGAGCGGATCGCAGCCGGTGAACAGCTGTTCGCGGAGGCCGCGATGGCGAAGAACCAGGCGATCGAGGCGTGCTCGTTCGTCGTCAACGAAGCGGTGCAGCTGCACGGCGGGTCGGGGTACATGCGCGAAACCGAGGTCGAGCGCCACTACCGCGATGCGCGCATCCTGGGCATCGGCGGCGGCGCCACCGAGGTCATGAACGACCTCATCGCCAAAGCCCTCTTCGGCTGACATCTCTCCCGCCAGCCCGTCATCGCCCAACCCACCCTTCATCGCCTAACCGTCTCGACCCTTCAGCGCCCAACCGTCTCGAATCGTTGGTTTTGGGCGACCAGAACCAACGATTCGAGACGGTTGGGCGAAACGCCGCGGGTGAAACACGGGTGAAGCGCCGCGGGTGAAACGCGGTGGGGCAAAGGGTCAGACGGAGCGGGTGACGACGAAGGTGCAGAGCGCCTGGAGTGCTGACTTCGCCGGGCTGTTGGGCAGCGGGTTCAGGCTTTCCATCGCGTCAGACGCCCACTTGGCTGTCACCTCGCGGGCCTCGTCCATCACCGGGTGCGCACGGAGTTTGCGGATGACGTCCGCGAGTGCCGCGTCTCCTGACAGGTCCCCGGCGAGCGCCGCGAGGAGGTCGGCGTCCTCCTGGCGGTTCGCGCGCTGCATCAGCAGCACCGGCAGTGTCGGCACG
>JAFAZI010000077.1 GCA_019239875.1 Frankiaceae bacterium | reverse complement strand
CGGCGGCAACCACTCCCGCATATCCGGGGGCAGCAAGAACACCTGATCACGCTGCGGATAGTGAAAGTCCTTCGCCACCAACAAAGTCTCCCGCCACCACCCAACGGAACCCGCCAGCCGCGCCGGTATTTAGCAACAGGCTCTAGAACGTCGTTGATCCCCCATCGGCACCGAGGGTCAGCACCGGTAGGCTTCGCTGCCATGTCGGATGACAAGTCCAGCTTTGCCGAACTCGATGCGCTGACGACGGAGCAGCTGCGGGAGAAGGCCTTCGATCGCGCGCAGGAGCACCGCGACGTCGGATTCTTCTGGGACCTCATCAAGCATCTGCGCGGCGGCGGCGAGATCGGTTCGGACGATGGCTCGGCGGGCGGGCTCGGCGAGAGCATCACCGGAGTCATCGACGTTGTGAACGAGCTTCTGGGTCACCACGACAGCGACCTGGAGCCACTCCTTCGGGCCCGGTACATCGACTATCTGCAGTCCTAGTTGACGGCCTTCGCGGACGCCTCGGCCGACTTCATCCTGTCACCGCACTTGTCGCTTCGGAACCTTGAACGTCACGGGTGGCGCGGAGGCAGAGTATCCGAACGCATTGACCGCTTCCGAGATGGCGACGTAGGTGTGTCCTGGCGTGAGGTGGCCGATCTTCAGGTGGTCGGCGGTCGTTGTGACGATCGGCGCGAACCGGTTGGCATGCTTCACCGGGTGGGTGCCGCTGCCGAACCAGGAGCGCGGCAATACGTCGGCGTAGTAGCCCTCGAGGCCACCACCCGTGGCGGTCGGGGCAGTCCACCGCAGTCTGGCGTGGTGGCCGCGCAGCCGCACACGGAGGTCGGTCGGGTGTTTCGGCGGAACTCCATAGACGGCGCTTCCGGCGGTGCCAGCAGGAGAACTCAGTATCGATAACGGGCGTTCGTCGCCTCTGGCGTCCGAGGCGAAGGTCCGCACCGATCCATCCGACGCGTTGGTCACGGCAATCCTGCCGTCAGCCGTGAGGGAGAGGTCCGAAGGGTCGACGATGCCGGTGTCAGCGCCGTGGACGACGCGATTTGGCAACAGATCCGTGCTCCGTGGCAAGCCTGGGAAGTATGAGAACTCCGTCACGCTGTCCCGCCCCGCATCTGTCACGAGAAACCGCAGATCATCGATGACGGCGAGACCAGTCGGGTCCTTCAGCCGGTGCGGGGCACGTGGGGCCAGCTCGAAGATCGGCTTGTGGTTTCCAAATGACTCGTAGGACGTGATCGTCGGCTTCCCCGTCTCGGGGTTGTTGACGACCATCGGCTCACCGAACCTCGATAATGCGATCGCCATGGGGTGGTCGAGATCGGTCTTTGGTCCTTGGATTGAGTGTGCAGGCAGGGCATCTCCACCGTTGGTCGCGTCGAAAGCCTCGATCGAGTTGCCGTCGGCGTTGCTGACGACCAGATACTCGAAGTCCCGGTTTCCGGGTAACGCGTGGATGCCGTAGTGGAACTCGTCGATCGTGATGGAACTTGGGCCATCGAGACCGGTCTGCGGCCCCTGAATCATGAGCGCGGGCGTCGCGTCACCGTCGGCGGTCGCGGCGTACTCCGTGATCGAGTCGTTGCCGCTGTTCGTGGCGAACACGTGACCTGCCTGGTCCACCGCCACGTCGGATGGCGCATCGAGGCCGGTGCTAGCGCCGCTGACCACTGCTAATGGAACCGATGCGCCCGAGGCACCGACTGAGAACGCGCGGAGCGTGTCGTTGGCGGTGTCGACGGTCCACATCGTGCCGTAAGGGATCGGCGGAGAGCTCGCCGCTACGGCGCGCGTTGCGGCCGGCGTCAGAGCGCCGGCGCCGACCAGCGCGATCGTGAGGACGACGCGAGTTCGCACGGATGACACCGTACGGACCTCCACGCGGTGCGCTCAGGTGATTCGAGCTTTACCGTCGTCGCGCGATCGTCACTACTTCGCTTGCGGGAAGGACGCCGGCGTAGCGACCGCCCTCGGTGATGATGGCTCCCGGTGCGTTGCCCGAGAGGATGGCTGCGAGCGCTGCTTCGAGCGAGTCACCGACCGCCACGGGTGGCGCGACGTCCGCCCGATCACCCGCGGTGCCTTCACCCGAGGCCACGTCGCGGGACAGCCAGCCCGCGACGGCGTCGCCGTCTGCAACGACCACCCAGGATGCGGCGGCCCGATCCATCGCGGCGGCAGCCTCTGACAGGGAGGCGGTAGGTGGCACGGTCGGCCACTGCACGAGTGCGGCGGTGGCGATACTCACGACGGACAGCCGGCGCAACGTGCGTTCGGCGCCGACGAATCCCGCGACGAAGTCCGTCGCGGGTGCGGACAGCAAGGTCGACGGGTCGGCGTACTGCTCCAGGTGGCCGCCCTCTTTCATCACCGCAATCCGGTCGCCGAGGCGAATCGCCTCGTCGATGTCGTGCGTGACGAACACGATCGTCTTCCGCACCTGATCCTGAAGCCGAAGGAACTCGGCCTGCAGACGGTCGCGGGCAACCGGGTCGACCGCACCGAACGGTTCGTCCATCAGCAGCACCGGAGGGTCCGCAGCGAGCGCTCGGGCGACGCCTACCCGCTGTCGCTGACCACCTGATAGTTCATGCGGATAGCGCTTGCCGTGTGCGGCTGGATCGAGTCCGACCAGTTCGAGCAGCTCGTTGACTCGCCCCGTCGTCTTCTTCTTGTCCCAGCCGAGCAGCTGTGGCACGGTCGCGACGTTGGCCGCCACAGTCTGGTGGGGGAACAAGCCGACCTGCTGGATGACATAGCCGATCCGGCGGCGAAGCTGCACCGGGTCGGTCCGAGACACGTCCAGCCCGTCGACTGAGATCGTGCCCGAGGTCGGCTCGACCAGCCGATTGATCATCCGCATGGTCGTCGTCTTGCCGCATCCCGAGGGTCCGACGAGGACGGCGATCTGCCCGTCGGACACGTCGAAGGAGAGCTCGTGGACCGCAACCGTCCCGTCGGCGTACTGCTTGCGGACGCCTTCGAGCGAGATCATGGCGTTGCCGTTCGTCGCGGACTCGCTAGATTTCACCGGTGCGCCCTCCTGAACGCTTCAAGTTCCATTCGACGGGCGATCCTTGGTTGTCCTGGCACTACATCACGAGCCACAGCCACGACATTCTCACGGCGACGCAGGACCATGTCATCCTCACCCTCGCTTCGGTCGGTCTCGGCGTGCTGTTCGCGGTCCCGTTGTCGGCGCTCGCGCGGCGACGGTCCTGGCTCCGCGAGGTGGTGCTCGCGCTCTGCAATGCCGTGTACGCGATTCCGTCACTGGCGTTTGTGATCGCGATGTTCAAGTTCTTCGAGCTGAGCCGGCTGACGGTCATCATCCCCCTCGCCGCGTACTGCCAGGTGATACTCGTGCGGAACATCCTCACGGGGCTCGACGAGGTGTCGTCCGAGGCGGTCGACGCGGCGCGCGGGATGGGCTTCAGTCCGACCCGGATCTTTTGGCGGGTCCGCCTGCCCATCGCGGTCCCGACGATCGTCGCCGGGTTGCGAATCGCGGTGGTGTCGACGATCGAACTCGTCGTGATCGGCGGGTTCATCGGCCAGAACGGCTACGGCCACTACATCTTCGAGGGCTATCGCAACAGCTATCACACGGAGCTGCTGACCTATCTGCTGATGACGATCGTGTTGGCGCTGATCGCCGACTTCCTGATCCTCATGGCGCAGCGAGTGCTGACGCCATGGCGTCGCGGGTTGGGCACGACGTGATGCTGCTAACGGCGACGCAACCCGTCGACAACTCGCTCTGGCACCAGATCACGACATGGTTCTCCACGGGGTCGAGCTGGACGGGAGACGATGTCACGACCGGTGCCCTTCCCGCGCTGATCCGTCACGTCTGGATCTCGTTGCTGGCACTTGGCATCGCGGTAGCGATCGCCTTACCGCTCGCCGTCCTGCTGGCGAGATGGCGCCGCGGCGGTGTAGTCGTGACGAGCCTCGCCAACGCCGCGCGTTCGATACCGATCGTGGGCATCATGCTGTTGCTCGCAGTCGGCAAAGTGGGGATCGGCGTCGCGTCCGCCGTCATCGCGCTGGTCATCTTCGCGATACCGCCGCTGCTCACGAACTTCTACACGGGCATTCGTGACGTCGACCCGGAGGCGAGGCAAGCAGCGATCGGCATGGGGATGAGTCGCGGTCAGATGACGCTGCGAGTGGAGCTCCCGCTCGCCCTTCCCCTGATCGCGACGGGCATCCGGCTGGCCGCAGTCCAGGTATGGGCGACGGCGACCATCGCCGCGATCATCGGAAGCGGCGGACTCGGGCAGCTGGTGACGGAGGGTTATGCGCGCTTGCGCTACGGCGAGGTGTACGGCGGGGTGTTCGTGGTCGTCGTCACCGCGATCGTGCTCGACCTAGTGCTTCGCCGTACCGAGGGCGAGCTGCGCCGCCGCTTCGGTGCACGTGCCGCGATCGTCGACGGGATCTGACCGGGACCAGAACAGTGACCAGACCGTGACAGCAACCCGCTGGAATCGATCATGAGTCGCGTGATTGAGTAGCAGCTAGCGGGTCCGACCCGCCAGACACGCGCGACGGCATTGGTCGTCGCGGGACACAGAAGGCAGGTTCGGAGATGTCTCGTCGTACTCGTTCGGCTGTCATCAGCATCGCCAGCCTCGCGTTGGCCTTCGGCGCAACCGCGTGCGGTTCCAGCAGCAGCGGTGGTGACCAGTCGGTGAAGGCGGGCAACGGCCCCAGCTTGTGTGGCGGCCAGACCGGCAGCGGCAAGGTCGTCGTCGGCGCTGCAGGGTTCTCCGAGAACGAGACGCTCGCCGCGATCTATGCCGCAGCGCTCAAGGAGTGCGGCTACGACACGTCGACGAAGACCTTCGACAGTCGAGAGGTCTACTACCCCGCGCTGAAGAAGGGCACCATCGGCGTGGTGCCGGAGTACGCCGCCACCTTGACCGACTTCATCAACGGCCAGGTCAACGGCGCCAACGCCCCGAGCAAGGCCTCCGGTCAGATCGACCAGACGATGACCGCGCTCAAGGGCGAGCTTCCGAGCAGCCTCGCTGCGCTCGACGCGGCAGACGCCACCGACAAGAACGCTTTCGCGATTCCGACGCAGCTCGCCTCGGACAACAACATCACGACGATGTCGGAGCTCGCGACGTACACCCAGGGCCACCCGCTGACCCTCGCCGGTCCGCCGGAGTGCCCGACGCGGCCGTTCTGCGAGCCGGGCCTGAAGAAGACCTACAACATGAAGATCGCTGGGTTCAAGCAGACCGACGCAGGTGGCCCGTTGACGATCAAGGCACTCAAGCAGGGCACCGCACAGATCGGCCTGGTCTTCACTTCGGACCCGACGATCTCCGCGAAGGGTTTCACCGTGCTCGACGACGACAAGAACCTGCAGGCGTCGGACAACATCGTGCCCATCGTGTCCTCGTCGCTGGCGAACGGTGCGGCTGCGAGCGCCCTCAACGCGATCTCGGCCAAGCTGGACGAGCAGACGCTGCTCGACCTGAACAAGGCGGTCATCGTCGACCACGGCCAGCCGGCTGAGGTTGCCGCTCAGTTCCTGCAGCAGGCCGGCCTCACCTCGTAGACAACCTCGCGGCCAGGGGTACGGTCGAGCCATGGCTGATCTCGGCCCCTGGATGATCACCGCGCGCAGCGCGGAGCACGCGGAATACTTGATTCGATCGCGCGCCGAGCAGCGTGGCCTTCACGTCACCGCGGTGACGGTCGCGGATGGCGGCGGAGCGATGTGGTCGGTCGCGGTGAGCGTCGAGGAGCCGGATGACGTCGCGAACGCGGCGCGGCTCAACGACGACACCCAGGTGCTCCATCTGGACACACGTCGCCGGAAGAGCTGAGCGCTACTTGTCGATGTCTCCGACGACGAAGAACATCGAGCCGAGGATGACAACCAGGTCGCGAACGCGTGCACCCTGCAGCACGTTGGGCAACGCCTGAACGTTGTTGAACGATGCTGAGCGGAGTTTCAACCGCCACGGGGTGCGCTCACCGCGAGACACGAGGTAGTAGCCGTTGACGCCGAGGGGATTCTCGGTCCACGCGTAGGTTGCGCCTTCTGGGGCTTTCAGCACCTTGGGTAGACGAAGGTTGATCGGCCCCGGCTCGATCGTCGCCAGGACAGCCACGCAGTGCTCGACGACGTCGAGCGACACCTCGATCTGCTCGAGCAGGCACTCGAAGCGCGCTAGGCAATCGCCTTCCGTCCGCGTCACTACCCGCAGTACATCGGCCGGCAGGTCGGCGTACGCCAGGTAAGGATCGTCGCGTCGCAGGTCGAGGTCCAGCCCAGTCGCACGGGCGATCGGACCTGACACACCGAAGCCTTGCGCGGCAGCCGCGTCGAGCACGCCGACGCCGCGGGTACGGTCGCGGAAGGTGTCGTCCGACAGGGCGGGCTCGATGTCGCGACGTACCGCGCTGCGCACCTCGCGTGACGAGGTCAGCACACGATCGAGCCACCCCACCGGCAGATCCTGCTTCACACCGCCGACCTGATTGAACATGTAGTGCATCCGGCCGCCGGAGATCTCCTCCATGACGGCTTGGATGGCTTCTCGGGCGCGAACCGCGGTCGCCATCGGCGTGGCGGTGCCGAGACCCAGCGGGTGAATGCCGAGGAACATCAAGTGGTTGAGGACCCGGTTGAGCTCGGCGAGCAACGTCCGCGTCCACACGGCCCGGACCGGAACCTCCATGCCGAGCATTCGCTCGACCGCGAGCACTACGCCGAGTTCGTTGCTGAACGCGGACAACCAGTCGTGGCGGTTGGCGAGCACCAGGATCTGGCGGTAGTCCCGCGCTTCGAACAGCTTCTCCGCACCGCGGTGCATGTAGCCGACGATCGGCTCGGCGCGCGCGATCCGGTCGTCGTCCACCGCGAGTGCCAGCCGCAGCACGCCGTGAGTCGCTGGGTGCTGCGGCCCCACGTTGAGCAGCACGTCCGAGGCGGCCAGCTCGCCGGTCGAGACCGTCACCTCGGTCGCCATGCAGGCGATCCTTTCAAAGCCTGGTGCGACCCTCGACGCGGCGCCCGACGGAATCAAAAGGTCGCGCCGCCCGGGGCAAGCGATAAGTTGCGATCATGATCCGCCTGCTCACCCTCGTCTTTCGTCGGCCCGGCTTCGCCAGTGCACTCGGCCTGAGCGCTTCGGGGGTCGGCATCGCGCTGGATCCGCGGCGGGCCGGTGATGTCATGCGGATGCCTCCGATGTCCGCGCGGGGCGTCACCGAGATGCGTGCCGGGGTCGGCGGCACGTTCGCAGCACTCGGCGCGTGGGCGATGCTTCGCGGCACCCGCGACGCCTACACCGCGGTCGGTGTCACGTGGCTCGGTGCCGCGGCCGTGCGGGCGATCTCGATGGAGACCGACAAGCCGGAGAAGGACGCGACCTTCTGGGCGTTTCTCGGCCTGGAGACGGTCCTCGGCGTCGCGGGTGTCCTGGCCGGCGACCGTGGCAGCGGCAGGAAGGCGAAGCGGGCCTCAGCCGCACCGACCCCCGGCTGATGGTCGGTTGACCACGCTAGAACGTGGTTGTCCACCCACCGAGCAGGCTGGATTGCCGTCCACAACCTGATGCCCGCGCCGCGCAGTTGGCGGAGGTGCGGCAGACGCTTTTCAGCATGCCTCGTCGTTGCACGATTGATCCTGCCTTCTGGTATCTGGTCCGGCACCAGGACCTCATTGTCTGCCGCTTTCAAGCTCTCGCTGCCGGACTAAGCCCGCGAGCAATCGACTACCGCCTCAGCAGCGGGGAGTGGCAGGTGCTGCTGCCGGGGGTGTACCTAGTCGGCCGCGGTGAGCCGAGCCGACGACAGATGCTGATTGCCGCACAGTTGTACGCCGGTCCCAACAGCGCAATCGACGCGGCCGACGCCTGCCGCTGGCACGGGATGCGAAGCGTCGCGGTTGACCCCGAGAAGGTCGGGGTTGTCTTGCCGTGGGAGGACGGCCGGCGCAACGCAGGGTTTGTTTTGGCCCGCCGGACGATCGCGCCGATTCGGGTCGTGTCGAGTGACCGGCTCCGCTACCTGGACGCCGCTGATGCGGTGATCGCTGCCACCCGCTCTATGACCGATGAGAGGTCGATCCTCGCCGCGCTGAGTGAAGCGGTGCAGCGACGCATCACGACGCCCGCCGAGCTCATGCGGGCAAATGTCCAAGGGCCGCCGAAGGGGACGCGCCTGGCAGCGGAGATGCTCCGCTACATCGGTGCCGGTGTGCAGTCACCTCGTGAGGCAGACTTTCTCGATCTCGTCGCCGCGAGTTCGGTTCTTCCGACGCCCGTGTGCAACGCCTTGCTGCGACTGCGGTGCGGGCGGCTGATCAGCCCCGACGCCTGGTTCGTCGACGCAGCTGTCATCCACGAGACCAACGGGCGCAAGGCACACCAGCGCGAGGATCTGTTCGACGACATGCAAGAGCGTCACGATGCACTCACCGACTCTGAGTTCGTCGCGTTCCATAGCTCACCGCTGCGTCTGGCGCGCCGAGGTCCCATCGTGGTTGCGCAGCTCGAGCGAGCGGTCGTGCGGCGGGCTGGCTTCGGTCTGCCGCCGGGGGTCGAGATCGTCTCGATGGGGGATGAGCCACGCTAGAACGTCGTCAGACCCCCATGATCTTGACCGGGCTGATATCCACGCCGTGAAGCAACCAGGTGAAGCCGCCGAGGCCATCCGGGTCGAGAAGCTCGGCTGCTTCGCCGCTTGCGGCCAGTTCTGACAGGTACGACGTCGGGTCGCCGTCGTAAGAGGGTGGCGACGCCGTGAGACCGAGTGTCAGCAGGGCGTCGCGCTGGCTCATGACCACGTCGTCAGCCTCGACCAAGCTGTTGAACACGACGTGGGCTGTGATGTCGCACGAGCCGTCTGGCACCGGATCGACCTGCCGGCCATCCCGATAGCCGGTCATCGTTCCGGCCAGGTCATGCGCGGGGTCCGCCGCATAGTCGATCGCCGCCGCGACGCCGCGGCGCAGCCTGCCGGTGAGCTCCCGCCAGAGGTCATCGCGCGCCCAGCCGATCTCGGCACGGTCGCCGTCCTCCATGAGCGGCCACCACGTCGACAGCCACTGCGCGTCCCGCCCGGTCACGAGACCCGCAATCTCCTCTTCTCCTGCGGGGGTGACCTCGACCTGCCGCGGCATGCCGTCGATGCGTTCGACGACGTCGACTGGCACGACGTCGAGCAGCTCGTTCGCGATGATCAATCCGTCGATGCCGTCGGGGGTGATGTCGGACCACCGAACCCCGGGGTCGAGTCCCTCCGGTCGCGGCGCGAGGTCGACGCCGACCAGCGACCATGTTCTGGGGACCAGTGCGGAGAGGGCGTTGAGCAGCTCGCCGCCGCCTGCGCCGACATCGACGACTGTGAACGACTCGGGGGAGCCGAGTGCTTCGTCGACTCGCCGGGCGAGCGTCCAGATCGCGGTTGCCCATAGTGGCGACGCATGAGCAGATGTCCGGAAGTTGCGCCTCGGGGCGCCGGCTGATGTGTAGAAGCCGTTCTCGCCGTAGAGCGCCTCGGCCATGGCCGTCCGCCAGGTCCGCCATCGATGCGCTTCCACGCGGAGAACCGTACGGCGTACCCTCCGTGACGCCATGACCCTGCTGCCCCCGTCGGATCGTCCTGCCCGGTTGTCGGTAGGGGTGATCAGTGCTGGCCGGGTCGGCGCGGTGCTCGGAGCTGCGCTCGCTCGCGCCGGTCACCGTGTTTCTGCTGTCGCAGCCGTCTCCGAAGCGAGCCGCGCCCGCGCCGCGCGCCTGCTCGGGGAGACCGCAGTCGTCCCGGCCGACGAAGTTGCTCATGCCGCGGAGCTGCTCGTGCTGGCCGTGCCGGACGACTCGCTCGCAGATCTCGTCGCCGGCCTCGCAGCAACCGGTTCGATTCGCAAGGGTGCGCTGGTCTTCCACACCAGCGGTGCACACGGGATCGGCATCCTCGACCCGCTGACCGATCTCGGCGCCCTGCCGTTGGCGTTGCACCCGGTGATGACTTTCACCGGCACCGAGGTGGATCTACAGCGTCTCGAAGGAGCGTGCTTCGGCGTGACGACCGTCGAAGATCTCCGCCCGGTCGCCGAAGCTCTGGTCATCGAAATGGGATCGGAGCCGGTGTGGATCGCTGAAACACGTCGTACGACGTACCACGCCGCCCTCGCCTTCGGTGCAAACAATCTCGTCACGCTGGTCACCGAGTCGGCCGACCTGCTCACACGTGCCGGTGTGGCAAACCCGGAGCGCATGCTGGGACCGCTGCTCGGCGCCGCACTCGACAACTCGTTGCGGCACGGGGATCGAGCCCTCACCGGACCGGTTGCTCGCGGCGATTCCGGAACGGTCGGCAAGCACCTCGACGCCATCGCATCGCAGGCGCCTGAGGCGATCTCCGCCTACGTCGAGATGTCGCGGCTGACCGCCGTCCGCGCGCTAGCCGCGGGCACCTTGCCCCCCGATCGTGCCGCCGCCCTCCTCGACGTGCTCGCCGCCGAGGAGGAAGCGTGAGCTCGCCGGTGATCGCGCGGACGCGCGTTGACCTCGCGGCGGCGCGGGCGCTGATGCCGGGTCAGGTGGCCGTCGTGATGACGATGGGCGCGTTGCATCGCGGCCACGTCCAGCTGATCGACGTCGCTCGCGAGCGCGGCGACAGCGTCCTGGTCACCATCTTCGTGAACCCGCTGCAGTTCGGGGCGGGCGAGGACCTCGACCGCTATCCCCGCACGTTCGGCGCCGATGTCGCCATCTGCGCCGATCATGGCGTCGATGTCGTGTTCGCGCCGGCGGTGGCTGACATGTATCCGCCGGGGGAGGCGGTGAAGCAGCGCCACGCCGGCGGCCTCGGGGAGCGGCTGGAGGGCGCGCATCGCCCCGGCCACTTCGATGGTGTGCTCACCGTCGTCGCGCTGCTGCTCGAACTCACGCAGCCGGACCTCGCGATCTTCGGGGAGAAGGACGCGCAACAGCTGGCGCTGATCCGCCGGATGGTCGCCGAGGACGGCATCCCGACGGAGATCGTCGGCGTGCCGACGGTGCGGGAGGACGACGGACTGGCGCTGTCCAGCCGCAACCGCTACCTCTCCGACGCAGAGCGGGAGGTCGCCTTGGCGATCTCCCGCGCACTGCGCGCAGGCGAGGCTGCCGCCGGCTACGGCGCGGACGCGGCGCTCGCCGCGGCCCGAAAGGTTCTCGACGACGCGCCAGGAATCGATCTGGACTACGTCGAACTGGTAGACGAGCAGACCTGGGAGCGGCCGAGCGAGAAGACCCGCGAAGGCCGCATACTGGTAGCCGGTCGCGTCGGCAAGACGCGGCTGATCGACAATGTCTCTGTCGTCCTCGGCACCCAACACTAAGTGGGCTGAAGGAACCAAAGGAGAACGCACCCGATGTTCCGCACCATGCTCAAGAGCAAGCTGCACCGCGCCACGGTCACGCAAGCCGACCTCCACTACGTGGGCTCGGTCACGATCGATGAAGACCTGATGGACGCCGCAGACCTTCTCGAAGGCGAGCAGGTGGCCATCGTCGACATCAACAACGGATCTCGGCTCGAGACCTACGTCATCGCAGGACCGCGCGGCACCGGCGTGATCGGTATCAACGGCGCTGCAGCACGGTTGGTCCACGAGGGCGACCTCGTGATCATCATCAGCTACTGCACGGTGACCGACGCCGAGGCGCGGACGCTGCGCCCGAAGGTGGTCTTCGTCGACGCGGACAACCGCATCACGGGCACCGGGAGTGACCCGGCGGAGGCGCTTCCGGGCATGGACTGTGTTCGCGGCGACACAGTCGCGGCGAGCACCTGAGCCACCATGCTCCTCACCATCGACGTCGGAAACACCAACACGGTCGTCGGCTACTTCGACGGTGACCGGTTGGCCGAGTCATGGCGGATCAAGACCGACACCCGCGCGACGGCCGACGAGCTGGCTCTGCTCCTGCGCGGCCTGCTCGCCGACAGCCCGCCGCCGGACGGCATCGCCGCCTGCTCGACGGTGCCCGCCGTCCTCCACGAGCTGCGGTCGGTGTTCGGCCGCTACTACACGTCGCTGCCGGCCGTCATCGTCGAACCGGGTGTCAAGACCGGCGTGCCGCTGCTCTACGACAATCCCCGAGAGGTCGGGGCAGACCGGATCGTCAACACCCTCGCGGCGCACCACCTGTATGGCGGTCCGGCGATCGTGGTCGATTTCGGTACGTCGACGAACTTCGATGTGGTGAGTGAGAAGGGCGAGTTCCTCGGGGGCGCGTTGGCACCGGGGATCGAGATCTCGATCGATGCGCTCGCCGCACGGGGCGCTCGACTGTTCAAGGTCGAGCTGGCACGGCCGCGATCGGTGATCGGCAAGAGCACGGTCGAAGCCCTGCAGTCCGGCATGGTCTACGGGTTCGCGGGCCAGATCGACGGCATGGTGCGGCGGATCAGCGACGAGATCGACGCGGACCCCGTGGTGATCGCGACCGGCGGGCTGGCCCAACTGGTGATCGACGAGTGCGAGACCGTCACCGAGTACGAGCCGGACCTCACGCTGATCGGTCTGCGCCTCGTCTTCGACCGAAACCGCGTCTAGATAGCCTGCTGCCTCGTGACCGACATGCCGCCCGGCGAGGACCTCGCGCGCGAGGAGTCCGAGCAGATGCGGATCCGTCGCGAGAAGCTCGAACGCCTGCAGGGCGAGGGGGTCCCCGGCTACCCCGTCGGAGTTCGCCGTACGGCGACGACCGCTGATGTGCGTGACCGGTTCACCGACTTGCCACCGGACACGGCGACGGGCGAGCGGGTCGCCATCGTCGGTCGGGTGATGCTCCGGCGCGACGGCGGCAAGCTGTGCTTCGCGACCTTGCGGGACGGCAGCGGAGACCTGCAGGTCATGTTGTCGCTCGACCGCGTCGGCGAGGCCCGGCTGGCGGCCTGGAAGCGAGACGTGGATCTCGGCGACCACGTCGGGGTCGACGGCGAGGTGATCACGAGCAAACGCGGCGAGCTGTCGGTGCTCGCCGACGACTGGACGATGGTCAGCAAGGCGCTGCGACCCCTGCCGGAGAAATGGCACGGCCTCGCCGATGAGGAGGAGAGGGTCAGGCGTCGTTATCTCGACCTGATCATCAACCCGCGGTCGCGCGAGATGTTCGAGACCCGCGCAGTGGTTCTCGCCTCCTTGCGGCGCACCCTTGCCGAACGCGGTTTCGTCGAGGCCGAGACGCCGATCCTCCAGGCGCTGCACGGTGGCGCGAGTGCGCGGCCGTACGCAAGTCACATGAATGCCTTCGACATGCCGGTCTATCTCCGGATCGCACTTGAGCTGTATCTCAAGCGGTTGGTGGTCGGTGGCATCGAGCGGGTGTACGAGATCGGTCGTAACTTCCGCAATGAGGGCGTCGACGCGACGCATGCCAACGACTTCACGATGCTCGAGGCGTACCAGGCGTACGGCGACTACGACACGATGGCCGAACTGACACGGGCTCTCGTTCTCGATGCGGCGAATGCGCTCGGCTCCACGGTTGTGCAGCGTGCCGGCGGCGGCGACCTCGATCTGGACACCGACTGGAAGCGCGTGACGGTCTACGGCGTGGTGAGTGATGCCGTAGGGGAGACGGTCTCGCCCGACACGACGGTTGACGACCTCCGCCGCCTCGCCGCGGCGAACGACGTTGCTTTCCAGCCGCATTGGGATCACGGCGAGATCGTGCTTGAGCTCTATGAGCAGCTGGTCGAGCACACCTTGATCGAACCGACTTTCGTCTGCGACTACCCCGCGTCGGTGCGGCCGCTGGCTCGCCCGCATCGGGATGACCCGCGTCTGGCAGAGGCCTGGGACCTCATCATCAACGGCGTCGAGCTGGCCCCGGCGTACTCAGAGCTGGTGGACCCGATCGAGCAGCGACGTCGACTCACCGAGCAGTCGCTGAAGGCGGCGGGGGGCGACGCCGAGGCGATGCAGCTCGACGAGGACTTCCTGCGCGCTCTCGAACACGGTGCACCGCCGATGGGTGGCATGGGAATGGGCGTCGACCGCCTTCTGATGTTGTTTACCGGAGAGAACATCAGGCAGACCATCACGTTCCCGATGGTTCGTCCCGAATAAGTAATATCCCCACGTCGAAATCTGGCTTTGTTTGTCAGCCCCGTCGGTGGGCTAACGTGGCGCGAATTACCGACAGAGGGGAAATTCGTCATGGCTCAGGTCTTTCAGGTCCTGCTGGTGTGCGACCTTCACGAGGACGGCACACCGGGAACCGAAACGGTGAATTTCGCTCTCGACAACAACGCCTATGAAGTCGACGTCTGTGAATCACACGGCGCGCAGCTCCGCGAGGCGTTCGCCCCATTTGTCGCGAACGGCCGGCGGGTTTCCCGTAGCTCCTCCGGTGGGTCTGGACGCCGCCGTCGTGGCCGGAGCTCCTCCGGCGGCTTCGACCCCGCAGCAGTACGCGCCTGGGCTCGGTCGAACAACGTGAAGGTCAGCGAGCGGGGTCGGATCAGCTCCGAGGTGCTCGAGCAGTACAACGCCGCGCAGAACTAGCAGTCTGGTCCCCGTCACCAAAACGTTTCAGCCACGGGCTGAACCGGAATCCTTCAACAGCCGAAGAGGTTGTATCCCTGACGCGGCGTGATGTCTCGAGCGACCTGCTCGGGGGTCTTGCCAGGGCTAGAGTGCGAGGACGGGCATGAGCGTTTCCCGCCCTTGTCGCGGTTGAGGAGCGAGCGATGTTTGAACGGTTTACAGATCGCGCGAGGCGAGTTGTCGTCCTGGCGCAAGAAGAAGCTCGCATGCTCAACCACAACTACATCGGCACCGAGCACATTCTTCTCGGACTGATCCACGAGGGCGAAGGCGTCGCCGCGAAGGCACTCGAGTCCCTCGGCATCTCGCTGGAGGGTGTCCGCCAGCAGGTCGAGGAGATCATCGGTCAGGGCCAGCAGGCACCAAGCGGTCACATTCCCTTTACGCCGCGAGCGAAGAAGGTTCTCGAGCTCAGTCTCCGCGAGGCGTTGCAGCTCGGCCACAACTACATCGGCACCGAACACATCCTGCTCGGATTGATCCGCGAAGGTGAGGGCGTCGCCGCGCAGGTGCTCGTGAAGCTCGGCGCGGACCTCAACCGGGTTCGCCAGCAGGTCATCCAGCTGCTCTCGGGCTACCAGGGCAAGGAGCCGGCTGCGGCCGGCGCCGCCGGCGCCGAGGGCGCGCCGAGCACGAGCCTCGTGCTCGATCAGTTCGGTCGCAACTACACCCAGGCTGCCCGCGAGGGCAAGCTCGATCCGGTCATCGGCCGGGAAAAGGAAATCGAGCGCGTCATGCAGGTGTTGTCGCGGCGGACCAAGAACAACCCGGTGCTCATCGGTGAGCCCGGCGTCGGTAAGACAGCCGTGGTCGAAGGCCTTTCCCAGGCGATCGTCAAAGGCGATGTGCCGGAGAATCTCAAGGACAAGCAGCTTTACACCCTCGACCTCGGCGCATTGGTCGCCGGCAGCCGTTATCGCGGCGATTTCGAGGAGCGTTTGAAGAAGGTCCTCAAGGAAATTCGCACCCGCGGCGACATCATCTTGTTCATCGACGAGATCCACACGCTGGTCGGTGCGGGTGCGGCGGAAGGCGCGATCGACGCGGCGAGCATCCTCAAGCCGATGCTCGCGCGTGGTGAGCTGCAGACGATCGGTGCGACCACCATCGACGAGTACCGCAAGCATCTCGAGAAGGACGCCGCGCTCGAGCGGCGCTTCCAGCCGATCCAGGTGGGTGAGCCGACGCTGGCGCACACCATCGAGATCCTCAAGGGACTGCGGGACCGCTACGAGGCGCACCACCGGGTCTCGATCACCGACGCTGCCCTGGTGGCGGCCGCGACGCTCGCCGACCGCTACATCTCCGACCGCTTCCTGCCGGACAAGGCGATCGACCTGATCGACGAGGCCGGCTCCCGGATGCGGATCCGTCGGATGACCGCCCCCCCGGACCTTCGCGAGTTCGACGAGCGCATCGCCTCCGTGCGTCGTGAGAAGGAGAGCGCGATCGACGCGCAGGACTTCGAGAAGGCGGCGTCGCTCCGCGACGACGAGAAGCAGCTGCTCGCGCAGAAGGCGGATCGGGAGCGCGAGTGGAAGGCCGGCGACATGGACGTCGTCGCAGAGGTCACTGACGAGGAGATCGCCGAGGTCCTCGCGACCTGGACCGGCATCCCGGTGTTCAAGCTGACCGAGGAGGAGACCACTCGGCTGCTCAAGATGGAGGACGAGCTCCACAAGCGCGTCATCGGTCAGGAGCAGGCGGTCAAAGCTGTCTCGCAGGCGATCCGTCGTACCCGCGCCGGCCTGAAGGACCCCAAGCGCCCCGGTGGGTCGTTCATCTTCGCGGGCCCGTCCGGCGTCGGTAAGACCGAGCTGTCCAAGACACTTGCCGAGTTCCTGTTCGGCGACGAGGACGCGCTGATCCAGCTGGACATGAGTGAGTTCATGGAGAAGCACAGCGTCTCCCGGCTCGTCGGCTCCCCGCCCGGATACGTCGGCTACGAAGAGGGTGGCCAGCTGACCGAGCGGGTGCGGCGCAAGCCGTTCTCGGTCGTGCTGTTCGATGAGGTCGAGAAGGCTCACCCCGACGTGTTCAACACGTTGCTCCAGGTGCTCGAAGACGGGCGGCTGACCGACAGCCAGGGCCGGTCGGTGGACTTCAAGAACACCGTGATCATCATGACGACGAACCTCGGTACCCGCGACATCGCGAAGGGTCTGAATCTCGGGTTCGCGGCGGGCTCGCACGACGCCACGGACAACTACGAGCGGATGAAGAACAAGGTCAACGAAGAGCTCAAGACGCACTTCCGGCCGGAGTTCCTCAACCGGGTCGACGACACGATCGTGTTCCACCAGCTGCGCGAAGAGGACATCGTCGAGATCGTCGACCTGATGATCGGCCGCGTCGATGCGCAGATGAAGAACCGGGACATGGCGATCGAGCTGACCGCGGACGCCAAGCGGCTGCTCGCGGTGAAGGGATATGACCCGGTGCTGGGCGCCCGGCCGCTTCGCCGGACGATCCAGCGGGAGATCGAGGACATCCTGTCCGAGAAGATCCTGTACGGCGAGCTGACCGCCGGCCAGATCGTGGTGGTCGACGTCGAGACCGTCGATGGCGAGGAGCGGTTCGTCTTCCGCGGCGAGATCAAGCCGATCGCGCCGGATGCGCCACCGGTCGAGACGGCAACGGCCGGCGGTGGCACGACGCCGTCGGCGAGCACCGCCGCGCCCGACGCTCCCGCTGCCGAGGCCTGAGCCGAGGGCCAGGCAACGCTCGGCAAAAGGGCGTCGGGCCGCTAGTGTGTTGAGTCATTAGTTCGTTGTCAGTCTGGTTTAGGCTTAGTGAGTGCCGGATCCGTATGCAGCAGTGGTGGTTTTGACAGAGGACGAGCGGGCCCAACTTGAGGCCTGGTCGCGACGTCCGAAGAGTGCTCAGTCGTTGGCTCAGCGCTCTCGGATCGTGCTGGCTTCAGCTGATGG
>JAFAZI010000068.1 GCA_019239875.1 Frankiaceae bacterium | reverse complement strand
CACCCACATCCGGCGCATGGTGCTCGACAGCAACGTCGACCCCCGGCGGGTCTGGTACCAGGCGAACCTCGATCAGGACAAGGCATTTGACCGCGCCATCAACGTGTACTTCCGGTGGGTGGCGAGATATCACAAGGACTTCCAGCTCGGTGCCACCCCGCAGGCCGTCGCCGACCGCTACTACGCGACGGACGCCGAGCTCGCGAACCATCCGCAGGGGGTTCTCGGCTCGGCGGAATGGGAGGACGCCTTCGAAAGCGCGGCCTACGAGCAGTCCGACTGGCCCGGCATCACGAGTGCCTGGCACGCCTACGCCGTCAAGGGCCACGTGGCGCCGATCACGCATCAGTACAAGGACAGCGACGGCATCGGCGGCGGGGACAACGAGTACGCCGTGTACAACGCGGTCCAGTGCACCGACGCGCAGTGGCCGACCGCATGGCGCACGTGGCGCAAGGACAACGCGGCGTCGTTCAAGAAGTATCCGTTCCTCACGTGGGGCAACGCCTGGTACAACGCCCCCTGCCTGTACTGGGGCGCGAAGGCCCACAAGCCGGTGTCCATCAACGGTAAGCGCACCAAGAGTCTCCTGCTCATCGACGAGACGCTCGACGCGGCCACGCCGTACGGCGGCAGCCTCGAGGTCCGCAAGCTGTACCCGCACTCCAGCCTGATTGCCGAGCCGGGCGGCACATCGCACGCGAACTCGCTGTCGGGCAACACCTGCGTCGACTCGAAGATCGCGCGGTACCTCAAGACCGGGCACCGGCCCAAGCGGCAGCCCGGTCGGGGCGCCGACGCGACCTGCGCACCGTTGCCACAGCCGAAACCGGCGCTGGCCTTCACGGTCACCCGGCCGACGAGCCGGTCGCCGCACCGGTAGCCGCCTCCGCCCTCTAGGGTCTGGCGGGTGCTGATCCTGCTGCCGCCGAGTGAGGGCAAGGCACGCGGTGGCGACGGCCCTCCGGTCGATGTGGCGGCGCTGTCCTGGCCAGCGCTCACCGCCACCCGGGAACGCGTCGCCCGCGCTCTGGTCGCGACCTGCCAGGGCAACCCCAAGCTCGCCCGCAAGCGCCTGGGCCTGTCAGAGGCGCTGGACGACGACCGGGCGGCCAATGCCGAGCTGATGACGTCACCCACCATGCCAGCCGGGCACCGATACATAGGGGTGTTGCACGACGCCCTCGGTTATCCGTCACTACCGACGGCTGCGCGCAGGCGTGCCGATGCCAGCCTCGTCGTGTTCTCGGGTCTGTGGGGGGCCACGCGGCCGACCGACCAGCTGCCGGCGTACCGGATCGGCATCGGCACCCAGCTCCCCCGCATCGGCCCGCTGCCCACGTTATGGCGCAAGCCGCTGACTGCTGCCCTCGACGACCTGGTCGCCGCGCAGGGCGCCATCGACCTGCGGTCCTCCGGTTACTCGATGATGTACCGGCCGTCACCCGAGGCGTCCAGCGGCGTGATCGACGTACGGATCACCGGACCAGACGGCAAGCGCGCCGCGGCGAGCTACCAGAGCAAGGTGGCGAAGGGCCGCCTCGCCCGGGAGATGCTGATTGCCGGCTCACCGACCCTCGAGCGGCTGCGAACCGCAGCGACCAAGATCGGCGTCGACATCGCCGGCGACGAGTCGGGGGTTGTGGTGAGCCTGCCTGCGGGCTGGGGCCTGGTCGGGGTCACGTCGTAGGCTTCGCGACGTGACCGAGCAGAGCGAGCCGACGGCGACGGAGCGGCTTGCGGACCAGCAGGAGGTCATCGTCACCGTCGGCGGGATGATCCTGTGGGCCGTCGCGCTCGTCGTCCTCGTGCTGTTCTTCCGCCACGACTTGCAGCGGCATCACGCGACCTGGTGGTACTGGACCTGCGGGTACGGCCTAGTCCTCGGTGCTTACGGCGTCCGGTTCTCCATCCGACGTCGTCGTTGAGATGTAGCCGCCCTTGCGCGCGGTCTTCTCCTGCTTCGCCATCGACCGGTTGTGCCGGTGCGTGCCCACCCGGAGCTGGATGATCCGAGCCAGCCCGACCGCCAGCACGAGGACGGCCCCGGCGACGGCCGAGCCCAGGATCGCCAGCGCCTCGGAGACCGTGCCCGACCAGCCCAAAAAGTGCAGCGGCACTGATCGGTTGTTCTGCGCGATGAACACGATCAACAGCACGAGGAAGATGACCGCGACGCTGACCGCGACCAGGGTCGAACTCGTCCGCGTCCGTTCCGCGCGTACCGGCTCATGCCCGGCGTCATTGGACACGGTCACTCCTCGTCTAGATCGTCTTCACCCTCTCGCATCATCCCCCCTTCGGGGTCGGTCAACGCTTCCGTACGACGATGGCGTGACTGCCAGTCCCCGGCCTGCCACGCACGACCCCGCCCCAGGCCGATCGCGATCCGCGCGGCATCGACGTGCAGCGTGCCGTCGACGTAGCGCCACGGCACCGACCGTTCCACATCGTCGGCATCCATGACCAGCAACTCGTCGTGAACCATCGCGTCGTCGCGTTCGGTGCCCAGCGAGACGACAGCGAACTCACCGAGGCTGCTGGCGAGCGGCACGTCGAGTCGCTCCGCGAGATCCACGGCCAGCGATGGTGAGGCCGGCACCACCGCACGTTCACCCAGCAGCGGCAGGAGGTCTGGCGCGTCGACCAGGACCGCGTCGCTCCGATCGACGACCGTGATCGCCCCGGCACGGACCGCGCGCAGCCGCGCCGGCGCCCGCGCGAAGGAGCGGGTTGCGAGCCAGGAGTACAGAGCGCGCAGCTGCTTGCGGTCGACCATGCGCGTCTCGTCCGCGAGCCGGGCCAGGACGTCGTCGGGGTCGGCGTCGTCCAGCGAGCCGAGCACGCCGAGGGCCGCGAGGAAGGCCTCGTCGTACCCGCCGGGCGCGACGTCGTACAACGCGCCGAGCAGTGGCTCGCTCCCTGGCAGCCGAAGCTCGCGCGGCGTGCGGCCACTGAGGACCGGTCGTGTGGACAACCACCACGCGGTGTAGGACTGCACCGTGATCCGGCTGCCGTCCGGCCGCGACACGACCGCCGGCTCGACGATTGCGCCCGCAGGCCGGGCTGGTCGAGCCGGGTCAGGATCGTCTCGAGGGCGTCGTCCTCCAACTGCTCGAGATCGCGGATCGCGACAAACTCCTCGACCGCGCAGTCGGGTGGCAACGTCGCCCACCACTCGGCCTCCGCATCCAGATCATGCGTCGGTCCAACGGCGTCGGATGCTCGAAGCAACACCGGACCATCGAGCACTCCGGCGGCGACAACGGCAGCGCGGCCGAACTGCTCGACCCACCGATCGTTGACGACGCCGAACGCGGAGTCGGCCGCGATGAGAGCGGCCATCACCCCATCCGGTACGACGAGCTCCCCGGCTGGTCCCCACTCTCCGTTGGTGTCCGTGAGGGCGAGATCGGCCAGCCAGGGCAGCTCGCCTGAGCCGACTGCGGTTGCGGCGAGCAACGTCAGCACCGCCACGGCGATCGGTTCCGGGTCGGGCTCGTCGTAGGACGCCTCGACCGCGGCTTGGACCTGCGGCTGGTCGAGCAGATCTCGGGCGGCGCCGTCGATGGCGCCGAAGCTGCGCAACAGGTCGTGGGCGGCGTCCGGGTGGACGAGCCTCACTCCGATGGGGGAAAGATCGACGGCGGGCATCGACGGGTCGGGCAGCACCAGACCGCGCGGTCCCACGGCGAGCGAACCGTCGGTCAACGGAACGGGTACGGCGCCGAGCGCGTCGCGTTCCGGCCCGGCCGGCACGACCTCGGCAAGCGCGGCGTACAGCCGTTGCCACCACGCCGGGTCCGCCTGGATCGAGCGCAGGTCGTCGATGAGGTCGGCGAGCTGTGGCCGCTGGACGCCGAGCGGACCGAGTTCGGCCGCCTCCCATCCCGCCGGAAGCAGACATGGCAGCCTTCCCCGGAGCACGCCGACGAGCGGGTCCGCGACGAGCACCGCCTCCCGGGGTCGCTGTCGAGCATCCTCGTCGCCGGCGACCGGCAGCCATGCCGTCTCGGCAAGCCGGTCGAGGATGGCGGCGTGCAGCGACCCGTCGATCTCGCCGTTCGGGAAACCGACGGGGACCAGGCGCGAAAGACCGGGGTCGGCCGGAAGCTTGGCCATGGTTCGGGCCAGCACGTCGGCCGCTCGCGCTGTCACGGCACCGGCGAGATCGCCGCCGGTGATGCGCCGCCTGGTCGCGTCCAGCGGGTAGGTGGCGATCAGGACTGCGGGGATCGTCAGCGGGTCGTCAGTCACTGTAGGCGCCCGCACCACCTGTGGCACCGCGGCAGGCAATGCGACAACCCTGTCGTCGGCATCGACCGGTATCGCCCAGGTGACCGCCCAGATCGCGAACCGCTGCTCTTCGAGCGGGCGGTCCGCCAACAGCTCAGCGGGGACCTGTCCCTCGCCTCGGGCGATCCGCCAATGGCTCGGCCGGCCACCGTCGTGCAGCACGACGTGGTCGCCGTTGGCCGTGAGGGTCAGCGTGCGCTCAACGCCGCCCGCTGTGCGGATGACGATCTCACCGAGGCCGGGCAGTGTGAGGAGCAGCATGGGATCCAGGCCGTCGAGCTGGGACCGTACGGCGACGAACGCGTCCACGTCGCGGAGTGGCAGGGTGACTGTCGTTCCGCGGAGCGTTGCGGGCGCGTCGGATGAGAACGGCAAGCGCAGGACCGGCACGCGGTTGCCGCGAGCGATCAACTCGTCCTCGAGCTCCGCGATCTCGGCGACCGCCGACCTCGCCTCGAGGCGGGACCACCGGACGGATCCGGTGGTGGAGGAGATGGCGGGCAGATCTGTCACGGACAGGACGGCCGCGAAGCCGACGCCGAAGCGCCCAACCGTGTCCGCGTCGTCGACCTTCGAAGACGCCCGGGCCACCGAGATGGACTCGACCCCGGCGGCATCGAGCGGTGCGCCTGTGTTGGTCGCGGTCAGGGTCTGGCCGTCGAGGGTGAACTCGAGCCGGCCACGGATCCCGGCGCGGGTGGCGGCGTCGGAGGCGTTCTGCGCGAGCTCGATGATCACGCGGTCTCGGTAGCCGGTGAGTGACAGGTCGTCCTCGACGTTGGCATCGGCACGGAAGCGAGCCGGCGAGTCGCGCCAGGCGTCCAGCACCCGCCGCCTCAGCTCGGCGGTGCGGAAGACGTCCTCGCTCACCTCCTCAGCGTGACAGCCTGCGGGCCGATACCGCAGGAACCGCGCAGTAGGTTCGGGACGGTGATCACCGTCGGGGTGGACCTGGCCGCAGAACCTGCGAACACCGCCGTCGCGATCCTCGCGTGGCAGCCATCGAGCTGTGTCGTCACCGACCTCTTCTGCCCGGCCGAGGACGCCGACATCATCGACGCCGCGAAAGGTGCGACCAAGGTCGGCATCGATGCACCACTCGGCTGGCCGGTCCCGTTCGTCGAGTTCCTCGTGCAACACCAAGGCGGTGTCGTCGTACCGCCCGACGCCGGTGGAGAGAAGGCGTGGCGCCACCACCTCGCTACCCGGCTGACCGATCGGGTGGTGCACGAGGACTTCGGCGTCGTGCCGATGAGCGTGGCCGCCGACCGGATAGCCAGGCCCGCGATGCGTGCAGCCGCGCTGTTGAGCCGGTTGGCGACTGATGATGTTCCGCTCGATCGCTCGGGCGCCGGCCAGGTCGTCGAGGCCTATCCCGCGGCGGCGCTGAAGCAGTGGGGCCTGCCCCACCGTGGCTACAAGGGCAAGGACACGGTCGCCGTCCGCCGCGAGCTGCTCGCGGCCCTCGCCGCCGCCACGCCCTGGCTCGAGCTCGGCGCCGTCCAGGGCCGCTGCGGGGAGTCCGACCACTGCCTCGACGCCGTCATCGCCGGCCTTGTCGCGCGCGCCGCGGCGCTCGGACTCACCCACGAGCCGGACGGCACGCAACAGGAGCTTGGGCGATCCGAGGGGTGGATCGCGGTGCCCAGGCAGGGCAGTCTCGAGCGCCTGGTCGACTAGCTGTGGCCGAGCGGCTCGCCCGGCTCGACGTCACTGACCGATCCCGGCTCGTGTCCCAGCGGCCCGCCGACGACGTCGTACCCCGGCCCCACCTCGTTCGACGCCATGGGTGTCGGCTCCCCTGATGGCAGTACGACGGCCTGTGAGTGCGCACCGCAGCCGTGATCGACCGCGACCACCTTGCCGTCGTCCGGCGCCATCTCGTTGGCGCAGGCCCCGAACGCCTGCCGCAACGCACCGGACAGCGGGATGAAGAAACCACAGGTGGCGCACGTTGCCGGAGCGGAGCGAGCAATCGGGGCCTCCGGACCCGGCTCGCCGGCGTACCAACGCTCTACCGCGTCGAGCCGACCCTCGAAGGAGAGCACGCGCTCGCGGCCGAGGCCGAGCTCGAAGCCGAGGTCGTCGTCGGCCTCGGAGTCCACCATCAAGAACGTCGGCGCCAGCCGCGGGTCATCGGCGGCCGTCGGCAGCAAATCACCAACGCCGAGGTCGCCGGGGCGAAGTCGCTCGCTCCACGGCACCCACTCGGGAGCGAGCAGCGCCTCGTCGCCCGGCAGGAGCACGATGTCGTTGACGGTGACCACCTTGGCCCGCGCCGCGCGCGCAACGGTGACCGCCCAGCGCCACCCGCGGTAACCAGGGTCCTTGGTCGCGAAGAAGTGTGTGACGACCCGTGCCTCGTCGCCGACGACGCCGAGGTGATCGCCGACCATTCCCGGCTCAGCGTCCTCCGCGGCGGTCCGCGCGAGCTCGACCGCGGCACCCGCCACCTCGTCGACCGGCACGCTCGCTACAGCGGCTGGTTCGTCCACCGATTCCGCTGTGTCCAGTGGCGCATCTGTCGACATCACATGTTTAGTGTCGCTCATGGACCCGACTGCTGCCGAACCGGCCGAAGTGCCGCATGAGGCCGCAGCCGCCGGTAAGTCCACCCCGACCGCCGTCGACGAGAGCCCGGCGAAGGCGTTCTGGAACTTCCTCGTCGCGTTCGGAAAGTTCTTGCGCCGCAACGGAAAGCGGCTTCGCGTGTGGAACCAACGCGGGGGCGCGGGCGCGTCCGGACTCGCAACGTTGGTCGAGACGCACGCGCTGCAGTCGGCCGGCGACGCCACGATCACGGTTGCCCTCGCGGGCTCGCTGTTCTTCTCTGTGTCGACCGATGCCGCGCGTAGCCGGATCGGGCTTTACCTGCTGATCACGATGGCTCCGTTCGCGATCGTCGCGCCGATCCTCGGCCCACTTCTCGACCGGTTCCGGCGCGGCCGGCGTACGGCGCTGGCCATCACGATGCTTGCGCGCGCGATCCTCGCCCTGATCGTCGGACATGCGCTGTCCAGCGACGATCCGAGTCCCACCCAGGCCCTCACCCTGTACCCGGCAGCACTCGGCGTGCTGGTCTGCAGCAAGGCCTACGGCATCGTCCGCAGCGCGGCGGTGCCCCGCCTCGTGCCGGAGAGCATGACGCTGGTCCAGGCGAACTCGCGGCTGACCCTGGCCGGCGTGATCGCACCCGCCGCTGCCGGCAGCGTCGCGGCCGCGGTGGTCGCCACGCTCGGCCACCGCACGGAGCTGCTGCTCGGGGCGGTGGTCTACGTGATCGCGGCGATCATGGCGTGGCGGCTGCCGGCCGCCGCCGACGGCGCCGACGAACCCGCGGTCGCGAGGAAGCGCACCACCGGCGGCCTGATCCCCCTCGACCTGGTCGGCAGACCGGTCCGCGACGCCCTGCGATCCGCCGCATCGCTACGTTGGCTGTCGGGATTCATGCTGTTCTTCGGCGCGTTCGTGGTCCGCGTGCATCCTTTCCACGGCATCTCCCCGACGATCTGCCTGGGCTCGCTGGCCATCGGCATCGGTGTCGGCAACGTGCTGGGTACGACGCTCGGACCGCGCACCGCGTCCATCGCCGCCCGCCGGCTGTCGGTGATCCTGCTCGCCGCGACCACCGGCATGTGCGTCGTCGTGGCGTTCGACTACGCGCTGATCACCGTGTTCGCGATGGCGATCGTGGCCGCGGCGGCCGCGGCGGTGTCGAAGCTCGCGCTCGACGCGACCATCCAGCGCGAGATCGCGGACGACGTCCGCACATCAGTGTTCGCCCGGTCCGAGACCACCCTTCAGCTTGCCTGGGTGATCGGCGGCGGCGTCGGCATCCTGTTGCCCGCCCGCGCCGTGATCGGATTCCCGGTGGCCGCCGCCGTACTTGGATTCGCCTTGGCGATCGCCCTCGGCTACCGCCCGAAGCGACCACCGAAGCGCGGGGCGGGTGCCGCGGCCGCATGACGTTCATGGTCGCCTGACGACGATCTAGAGCCTGTTGCTAAATACCGGCGCGGCTGGCGGGTTCCGTTGGGTGGTGGCGGGAGACTTTGTTGGTGGCGAAGGACTTTCACTATCCGCAGCGTGATCAGGTGTTCTTGCTGCCCCCGGATATGCGGGAGTGGTTGCCGCCG
>JAFAZI010000049.1 GCA_019239875.1 Frankiaceae bacterium | reverse complement strand
TCACCGACGAACGGGGCTACGTCCTGGTCGATCGTGTCTCCCGAACGTCGGTGACGAACGTGTACGCCGCCGGCGACTGCACGGGACTGCTGCTCCTGGCATCAGTCGCCGCGATGCAGGGGCGGCTCGCAATGTGGCACGCCCTCGGTGATGCGGTCGCGCCGCTCCGGCTCGCGACGGTGTCGGCCAACGTGTTCACCGATCCGGAGATCGCGACGGTGGGCCTACCTGCCGTCGAGTCGGTGAAGGCCCGCAGCGGGGTGCGCGAGGTCAAGCTGCCGCTGGCGACCAACGCCCGGGCGAAGATGCAGGGCATCGAGGACGGCTTCGTGAAGCTCTACTGCCGGGCCGGCACCGGGCTGGTCCTCGGCGGCGTCGTTGTCGCGCCTCGAGCGAGCGAGCTCATCCTGCCCGTCTCGATCGCCGTACAGAACAACCTCACGGTGGATCAACTGGCCCACACGTTCACGATCTATCCGTCCATCACGGGCAGCATCACCGAGGCAGCGCGGCAGCTGCACCGTTCGACTCTCGACTGAAGCGACTCAGCCCTCGCCGACGATCCGGCAGATCGCGGTGCCGGAGGTCACGACGTCGCCGATCGTCGCTGCGAGGTCGGTCACGACACCGGCCTGGTGCGCGTTGATCGGTTGCTCCATCTTCATCGCCTCGAGGACGACGACGAGCTCACCGGACTCGACGCTCTGTCCTTCTTCCACCGCCACCTTCACGATGGTCCCTTGCATCGGGGCGGTCAGCGAGTCGCCTGACGCGGCCGCACCCGATGCGGATCCCTTGTGCGCGGACGGCGGCTTGCGCTTCGCGCCGCCGGCGTTGCTTTTCATCGCGAGGCCGCCTGGCAGCGAGACCTCGAGTCGGCGCCCGCCGACCTCGACGGTGACCCGCTCGCGCTCTTCCGGCTCGGTCCCGCCGGCGGACGCGCCGTACGGCTCGACCGAACCGGTCCACTCGGTCTCGATCCATCGCGTGTGAACGCGGAACGGCTCGTCGGCGAAGTCAGCATCGTCGAGCACGATCCGGTGGAACGGGATGATTGTCGGCATCCCGCCGACCTCGAACTCGTCGAGCGCGCGCTTCGATCGGGCGATCGCCTCCGCCCGAGTGGCTCCGGTGACGATCAGCTTGGCGAGCAAGGAGTCGAACGCACCGGGGACGGTGTCGCCCTCGACGTAACCCGCATCAACCCGTACGCCGGGACCGCTCGGCGCCTTCCAGGTCGTGATGTGACCCGGTGCGGGAAGGAACCCGCGGCCGGCGTCCTCGGCGTTGATCCGGAACTCGATCGCGTGCCCGCGCGGAGTCGGGTCCGAGCCTTCGAGGTGACCGCCGTCCGCGATGTGGAACTGCATCCGGACCAGGTCCCAGCCACTGGTCTCCTCCGTCACCGGATGCTCGACCTGCAGGCGGGTGTTGACCTCGAGGAACGAGATCGTGCCGTCCTGAGCGACCAGGAACTCACACGTCCCCGCTCCGACGTACCCCGCCGCTTTCGCGATCGCCTTGCTCGCTTCGTAGAGCCGATCGACCTGGTCCTCGCTGAGGAACGGTGCCGGTGCCTCCTCGACGACCTTCTGATGCCGCCGCTGCAGCGAGCAGTCCCGTGTCCCGACGACGATGACCTGGCCATGCTGGTCGGCGAGGATCTGCGTCTCGACGTGGCGGGGCTTGTCGAGGTACCGCTCGACGAAGCACTCGCCGCGGCCGAACGCGGCGACCGCTTCGCGTACGGCGCTGTCGAACAGCTCTGGGATCTCATCGCGGGTTCGCGCGACCTTCAGCCCGCGGCCGCCACCGCCGTACGCCGCTTTGATCGCCACCGGAAGTCCGTGCTCGTCCGCGAACGCGAGCACCTCGTCGACACCTTCGACCGGGTTCGGCGTACCTGGCGCGAGTGGCGCTCCCACCTCCGCGGCGATGTGACGCGCCTTGACCTTGTCGCCGAGGGAGTCGATCGCGCCCGGCGGCGGACCGATCCACGTGAGGCCGGCGTCGATCACCGCTGTTGCAAACGCCGCGTTCTCTGAGAGGAAGCCGTAGCCGGGATGGATCGCGTCAGCGCCCGATCGCTTCGCGACATCGAGGACCTTGCCGATGTCGAGGTAGGTCTCGCCCGGCGTGCTTCCACCGAGGGCGTAGGCCTCGTCAGCGAGCTGGACGTGCTGCGCGTTGATGTCCGACTCGGCGTAGATGGCAACGCTCTCCAGCCCGGCATCGCGGCACGCACGGACGACACGAATCGCGATCTCGCCTCGGTTGGCGATCAGGACCTTGCGCACCCGACAACTCTATTAAGTGCCACGGTTTAACGAAAACACTGCCTCGGGCTCGTGTCGCGCGTGCGATGCTCCGGCGGTGACCGATGTCCCGTTTTCGCACTATCAGAACGAGATCTATCTCAACGGCATGGCCGGCATCGTGCCGGAGTTCCCCATCGAGCCGTCGGCGTTGGAGGCCGCGGCCCGGGAGCGGTTCTCGCCCGAGGCGTTCGGCTATGTCGCCGGCAGCGCAGGCACCGAGTCCACCGCTCGCGCCAACCGCGACGCGTTCGCCCGGTGGCAGATCGTGCCCCGCTTCCTGCGTGACGTGTCGGTGCGTGACCTGTCGACGACGGTCCTCGGTACGTCGTTCCCAGCACCAGTCGGGCTCGGTCCCGTTGGCGTCCAGGGCATCGTGCATCCAGATGCGGAGCTGGCGGTCGCGCACGCGGCGGCGAGTCTGCGGATCCCGATGGCCCTGTCGACGGTGTCGTCGTACTCGTTGGAGGAGGTCGCGGGCGCAATCGGCGACTCGCCCCACTGGTTCCAGCTGTACTGGCCGAGGGACCGCGATGTCGGCGCATCGCTGTTGGCGCGCGCCAAGGCGGCCGGCTACTCGGCGCTGCTCCTCACCCTCGACACGTTCATCCTGGCGTGGCGACCGCGCGACCTGATGAACGCGTATCTGCCCTTCTTGCATCGTCTGGGGCTAGCCAACTACGAGGGTGACCCCGCATTCTTGGCCGGCCTCGAGAAGTCGCCCGACGAGGATCCGACCGCCGCGATCCTCCACTGGCAGTCGATGTTCGGCGACCCGCGCAACACCTGGGCGGACCTCGCGTGGATCCGCGAGAACTGGGATGGACCGATCGCCTTGAAGGGCGTGCTGCACCCCGATGATGCGCGGCGAGCAATCGATGCCGGCGTCGAGGGGATTCTCGTGTCGAACCACGGCGGCCGCCAGATCGATGGTTCGATCGGCGCACTGGACGCGTTGCCCGGCGTCGTCGCGGCGGTCGACGGCCGGGTGGACGTCCTGCTCGACTCCGGCGTGCGGACCGGATCTGACGTCATGAAGGCGATCGCGCTCGGCGCCAAAGCGGTCCTGATCGGACGCCCCTACATCTACGGTCTCGGCATCGGCGGTGAGGCCGGCGTCCGTCATGTCCTGCGGACTTTGCTTGCGGAGCTTGACCTTTCGATGGCGTTGGCGGGTTGCGCCACGCTTGCGGATGTCGGGCCGGAGCTGCTGACCCAGATACCTTGACTGCATGGCGGAATCTTCCGCTCGCTTGGCGGGCCTGCGATTTCTGCGGCTGCACGAGGGCACGAAGGTTCATTCCGCCGTCGGTCAGCCGATCGCTGTTCGCCTGCTCGAGATCTGGGATCGCCGCGACGTCCTTCGGATGCTGACTGAGCGCGGACTGCGTCACAAGTACGGCAGTTCCGTCCTCGGGTACGGCTGGTCGCTGCTCGAGCCGATGATCTACATCCTCACGTACTTCCTGCTCCTCAAGATCTTCCATCGCAGCTATCCGATGTATCCGTTGTTCATCGGATCGGCGATCCTGCCGTGGCAGTGGTTCAGCCAGACGGTCAACTCCTCGACGTCGACGCTGCGAAAGAACTCTCGGCTCATCACGTCGATCGCGTTGCCGCGCGAGATCTACCCACTCGCGGACGTCGCGATGAAGTCGGTGGAGTTCTTCGCGAGCTTGCCGATCATCATCGGTGTCGCCTGGGTCTACGGCGCAAAGCCGTCCGGCTATCTCGCGGTCTGGCCGCTCGCGGTGCTGCTCGAGCTGATGATCGTCACCGGTCTCGCGCTGTTGGTGTCGTCACTCAACACGGTGCTGCGTGACATCGAGCAAGGCATCGGCCTGGTCACCAGGATGCTGTTCTACCTCACTCCCTGCCTGTACCCGTTGCTGAAACTGACCCCTGGCGCGCGGGCGCTCGAGTCCTACAACCCGATGGTCGGGATCATCGAGCTCAACCGCGCCGTGTGGTTCCCGGCCTACTGGACCGGCTGGACGCCCCTGATCTACTCGGCTATCGGCGCGATCGTGATCCTCTGCCTCGGCTTCTCGGTGTTCGCTCGGGTCGAGCGCGCCGTACTGAAAGAGCTGTAGACGTGGGTGACGCAATCGTCGTCGACAACGTCGGCATCAAGTTCGCGATCAACCGCAAGCGCCGGATCGGCGTGAAGGACCTGCTGCTCCAGGGATCGCAGGTCACGACCGGAGTGGGCGAGTACTGGCCGTTCCGCCACATCTCCTTCACCGTCGGGCAAGGTGAGTCGGTCGGCGTCGTCGGTCGTAACGGCTGTGGCAAGAGCACCCTGCTCCGGCTGGTGGCCGGCGTCATGCTGCCCGACGAGGGCACTATCGAGGTCAATGGCGGCGTCGGCGCGATGATCGAGCTCTCCGCCGGCTTCGTCGGTGATCTCACGGCACGAGAGAACGTCTTCTTGATCTCCTCGCTGCACGGCTTCACCCGCGAGCAGACCGAGGAGCGCTTCGACGAGATCTTCAAGTGGGCAGGCGTTCAGCGCTTCGTCGACACCCCGGTCATGCACTTCTCGAGCGGCATGCGGGCCCGCCTCGCGTTCTCAATCGTGACGCGGATGGAGGAGCCGATCCTCCTCGTCGACGAGGTCCTCGCGGTTGGCGACAAGGCGTTCCGCAAGAAGTGCGCGGTTGTCATCGACAACATGCTGAGCGAAGGCCGGACCATGCTGTTGGTGTCCCACAACGAACGTGACCTGCTGCGGTGGTGCAAGCGCGGCATCTACCTGCGCCGCGAACAGCCACCGGTCGAGGGCACGATCGAGGAGATCCTCGACCTCTACAACAACGACGACGACGCAACGTGAGCCGATCGCGATGAGTGCTCGTCCCAGTCTGGAAGAACTTCGACGGGTCTCCCAACCGGACTCGGTGATGAAGCGCGCGAGTGGCGAGCACTGGGCCGGCAGCCTTTACCAGCGCCACCTCTCGATCCGCATGACGCGACTGATCGCGAACTCGCGGGTGACTCCGAACGGCTTGACGTGGTTCATGCTCCTGCTCGGCATGGGTGCCGCAGCGGTCCTCGCGATCCCGCATCTGTGGGCCGTCGTCGTCGCGATGCTGATGATCCAGCTCCAAGGCACGGTCGACTGCATGGACGGTGAGCTGGCGCGCTGGCGCCGGCAGACCGGGCCGATCGGCATCTACGTCGACCGCATCGGCCACTACGTGACCGATGGCGGCTTGGCGGTGGCCGTCGGTGTCCACGCCGACGGCGGCTACCGGTCGATCGGGGGCTGGACGACGATCGGGCTGGCGACCGGCTTCCTCGTCCTGCTATCGAAGTCCGAGACCGACTTGGTGCACGTCGCCCGCGCGCAGGCCGGCCGCGACCGGATCGCCGACACGACGGAGAACGCCGCGTCGCATCAGTCACTGGTACGACGGCTCCGGTCGTTCGCCGCCACGCTGCCGTTCAACCGGCTGCTGCTGGCAACCGAGTTGACGCTGGTCGCAGTGATCGTCGCGGCGGTGGATCAGATCCGCGGCGGGCTTACCGCGTTTCGGGTCCTCGACGGCACGTTGCTCGCCATCGCAGGGCTCGTCGTCGTCGGTCATCTGCTGGCCACCGTCACGTCGAACCGGCTCCGATGACCAGCGTCGGCTGCGTCGTGCTCAGCATGGGCAACCGGCCCGGGGAGCTCGCCGCGGCGCTTGAGTCAGTGCTGTCGCAGCAAGGTGTCGAGGTGGAGTGTCTCGTCGTGGGCAATGGTTGGGTGCCGGTGGACCTGCCCGCGAACGTGCGATCCGTCGCGCTGACCGAGAACGCCGGGGTCACGGCCGCGCGCAACGTCGGTGCCGCCGAGGTGACCGGAGACATCCTGTTCTTCCTCGACGACGATGCGGTCCTGCCAGAGCGCGATGTCCTGGCCCGCGCGGTAGCGGCGTTCGACGCCGACTCCCGGCTCGGCGTGCTCCAGCTGGCTGCGGTCGATCCCGTCGGGGCGGCTACCGGCAGCCGTCACGTGCCGCGCCTCGGCGGCCGTGGCCACGCCACCCCGGGCGACGTACCGGTGTTCTGGGAGGGCGCCTCGCTGATCCGGCGCACCGCGTTCGAGGCGGTCGGCGAATGGCCGGGTGAGTTCTTCTACGGGCACGAGGGGATCGAGGTGGCCTGGCGGATGATCGACCTCGGCTACCGCGTGCACTACGCCGCCGACCTCCCGGTGCTCAATCCGGCGGCGGAGGCGTTCCGCGGCGACCAGCATGCTTACCTCAATGCCCGCAACCGGGTCTGGGTGGCCCGACGAAACCTGCCGGTTCTGCTCGTCGCCGGCTACACCGCAGTCTGGGCGATCGCGACTCTGATCCGGGCAGTGCCTCGACGCGTCGTCGGGCAGGTCGCCCGCGGGTTTCGCGACGGCTTCCGGCTACCGTGCGGCCCGCGGCGACCGATCTCGTGGCGGACCGCATGGCGGCTGACACTGCTGGGTCGACCGCCGGTCGTGTGACGGTCGGGCGGGGCCGGACCGGTAGGCTCTGCGCGTCATGGCACCGAGCGAGAAGCGTCTTCGAACCGTCGGCGTCGTCCTCGCTGGAGGGGTCGGCACCCGCGTCGGACTGGCCATCCCGAAGCAGTTGCTGAAGATCGCCGGGAAGCCCATCATCGAGCACACGATCGCCGCGTTCGAGGCATGCTCGGACATCGACGAGGTCGTCGTCCTGATGACTCCCGGCTACACGGATGACGTGACCGCGATGGTCGCCGCGCGTGGTTTCCGCAAGGTCACCGCCGTCCTCGAAGGTGGTGTCACCCGCAACGACACGACCAAGATCGCGCTGGACCACCTCGGCGAGGAGGAGTGCATCGCGCTGTTCCATGACGCGGTTCGGCCGCTGGTCAACCAGCGCATCATCCGCGAATGCGTCAACGCGCTGCGTACCTTCGATGCCGTCGACGTGGCGATCCCGTCCGCCGACACGATCATTGTCGTCGACGGTGATGTGATCCGCGAGATCCCGGACCGCAGCCGGTTGCGGCGCGGTCAGACGCCGCAGGGTTTCAAGCTGTCCACGATCCGCAAGGCCTACGAGCTCGCCTGGCAGGACCCGGATTTCGCCGCTACGGACGACTGCAGCGTCGTGCTGAAGTACCTGCCGGAGGCGGCGATCCACGTGGTCGAAGGTTCCGAGCACAACATGAAGGTGACCGACCCCGTCGATCTCTTCATCGCCGACAAGCTGTTCCAGCTCAGCTCCTCGACCGTGGAGCCGCTGCCCAGTCCGGAGGCGTACTCGGACCATCTACGCGGCCGGGTCGCGGTCGTGTTCGGCGGCAGCTACGGCATCGGCGCCGACACGGCGGCGCTGCTCGAAGGGTACGGTGCGAAGGTCTTCTCATTCAGCCGGTCGACGACCGACACTCATGTCGAGGACCCGCGCGACGTTCAGGCCGCACTCGAGAAGGTGCACGGCGAGACCGGCCGGATCGACTACATCGTCGTCACCGCGGGCGTCCTCAACATCGGCAAGCTGGGTGAGACCGACGATGCGACGGTTGCCGAGATGATCGGCGTCAATTACGTGGCACCGGTTCAGATCGCGCGGCTCGGCATCAGCTACCTCGAGCAGACGCGTGGGCAGCTCCTGCTCTTCACGTCCAGCAGCTACACGCGAGGTCGTGCGGACTACAGCCTCTACTCCTCGAGCAAGGCCGCGGTCG